>CAJKPX010000001.1 GCA_905201895.1 uncultured Eubacteriales bacterium
CGCATTATATTATGCGTATATTTGATTATATAGTATAATATTTTGATATAATGCGAGGGGGCGCGCGGTTTTTCTTTTTGTTGTTATAATAAACAAAATTCACGCAAAAAAAGCATGTTGCGAAAATATTTTATTTTTTATAGGGTTGCAGGGCGGCGCGTGGGCGCGTTCTGTGGCTTTTGTTTTTGTCACGGATGCGGTCGGGGCTTGTGGGGCGTTTTTGGGGCTTCTGCGTGGGTGTGCGTTTGCATGGTTTGTTTTTGGTGTTCGTCATTTTGCACAAATCGGGCGGTTTGACTTTGGGTTGCTTTTGTGGTATAATTATATCAAGAAAGGGGGCGAGACCGTGAAAGAGGCGGAAAACATCTTGACCGCTGGGGGTGATGCCGAAATGATGAGCGATTCGACATTGCATAAAATGATTGAGTATCTAAAAAGCGTTAAAGGCTGGACAGATGCGGAAATCGTGGAACTGCTCAAACACATCACGAAATAAAAAAAGGGCTTTCGGTTGACCGTGGAAAGTTAGACCGAAAACCCAACAAAACGCGCTAAAGCAAATTCAAAGCAGGGGCGGAAAGTCCGCCTGCCGTCCTGGCTTGCTTTGGCTCGATGGTATTATACCACGAACGGCGGAAAAAGTCAAGAGGAAATCAAAAATATTTTAGAACAGCGCAAGACCGCACCAACACGGGCGGCAGCTGGGGAGGTTTACAATGAGCCTTGAACAGACAAAAATTTTTCGTGATCTTGTCGAACATTTTACCAAATTTGCAAACGAACACCGGTATTTAGTCGGTAGTGATCAGATGGCGGCGGAAATGGTCGCGCGTTGGTCGCGTATGCACGGCGTGGATCGTATCGCAAAGGTTGCAAAGAAGGCAAATCAAAAAGCGAAAGTAAAATTTTATTCTGTTTGAGTTTGGAGGCATTGAAAAATGAATGATATTTATTTAATGAGCAAAGAGACCGGCGAAATAAAGCCATCCGCGCAAGTGTTCAAAGAGTTTTACAAGGATCACGGAATTTTTGAGAGCGTCTTTGATTTTTGGATTGAGACAGATTCACCCGTTGAAAATTCTTTTTTTCCGGTTCCGGATTTTACAAAAGCGATTTTATAATGCAGTCGTCCCGGCGACTATAAAAAGCAGATCAAGCCGGGAGCGTTCCCGCCGATCATGGCGGGAGGTTCTGGGACGGTAAGACCGTAAACGCGAAAAGCGGCGGCGCGTTCGGGGGTATGTATGGAATACACATTGACAAAAAATGCGGATTTTGGATCTTTGGAACTCACTTTTGACGGCAAGCCCGCGCAGGCGATCCGCGACGCGCTCAAGGCGCTGCGCTTCCGCTGGCACGGCGTGCGCCGTGTTTGGTACGGGTACGCGGACGAGGCGACGACCCGCGCAGCTCTTGACGGCGTGAACGTCGGCGGGACCGTTCCGGCAGAGGATCAGAACAGCGAGCAGAACAGACAAACCGCAGAACAGCCCGAGCGCGTTTCTTCCCTTCCTTCGATCCGGTTCTATTACAACGGGATCAAGGTAAACGGCGGCGATCTGATCAAGTGCCATTATAGCGCAGACGAGAACAGCGCGACGATCTACGCGAGCGGATACGGCGACAGCTTGCCCGGTTCCCTGTTCGATGTTCGGAACGATACCGACATTATGACGGACTACTTCGACAAGGACAGCGCGAGACTTTCCGCGGATCATCCGCTTTTCCGCTTTGCGTTCTATATGGCAAAGAAAGAGGAATACAAGCAGCACGCGCGCACGCTGGAACGTCAGAAGAAAAACCCGCGCTTATATTCCTATTTGACAGCAGAGCAGCGCGCCGCCAAAATGCGCGAGTTTGAACAGCTCACCGATCCCGGACAGCCCACAAACGCGGATCTTCTCAAGATCGAGGACATGAACGAGGCACGCGAGCAGGCGCGCAAAGAGGCAGCAGAGGCCGCAGAGCGCGAGCGCGTCGCAACGGTTGAACGGAAGAAGGCCAGCGGAGATCAGACCATCCGCGAGGGCCTGGAGCGTTTCCCGCTGGACGAGCAGAACGGCGGCGATTATGTTATGATTGAATGGTCCGAGCATCCCGCATTTTATGAATACGAGGAGCGCGGCGGGCTGAAGCTGTCCATCATGGCGGCGGATTGGATTCTTGGCAAGCTGGACGCAGAACAGCACGAGAAGCGCGAGACCGAGAACGGGCGCGGCTGGTACGACAAAACGAGCTTTAAAATCTACAAGGGCGGCGAATGTGTATATTCCGGTCGTTATGACCTGGGCGACAATGACGGCGGATTGATCGAGCACATCAGTGCAAACGCGGCAAACCGTGAGCTTGACGAGGACGAGCGCGGCGTGGTCGAGTGGATCAGAGCGCAGGCGGGGATCACTTCCCCGCTCCCCGCTCCCGTCCACGTTGCAACCATTGCGGAACAGATCACCGCGGCAGACTTGCAGAGCGGCGAAGAAATGACTATGATTTATCTTGATCCGTGGATAATGACGGCGACCACCACGGCGGCAACCGTGAACAGCGCGAGCGCGTGCGAGTATGCACAGCACAAAGACGCGGCACGGATCGAGTACACGCCAGCAGGCAAGCGCAAGCCGCAGACCCTCCACATCACGCCCCGCATGGATTGCGTAATCTTTCGCGGCATTCTTCCCGACGTTCCCGCAAATATCAAATACAGCGATTGCGGCAGCTCTTCCATGCTCCAACGCGTCAATTACGCGGGAGAAAATGCACGCGAGTACATGCGGCGCGCGGTAGAATATTATAAAAGCATCGGATTTGTGCCGGTGTTCGATACGGTATCAGAACCGGAACAGTCCGAACCCGTGGAAAGTCTGGACGATTCCGGCGTGGAATATATCTCGTATTATTCATAAGCGCAGAACAGACAAAGAGCCGGTAAGCCCTGAACCGCCAGCAATGGCGGCAGGCACGGCGGGGGAAATTATGGAACAGATCAAAATCAGGGTTTCGCAAAAAGTCAATTGGTGCGTTGCCGATCTTCTTAACAAATGGACAAAGGAAAACGGCGGGATTTTTGCACGGGATCATTTTTTCAGTGCGCATATAATCAAGGGCGGCGTTAGATATTACCCCGTTGACGGTGTAAAGGTAGAAAGACACGACGACGGCACCGAAACGGTTACGGTTTACCTTGCGGCGAGAAATTGACCGAACAGCCGAGGCGGCCGGCATATCCCGCCAAAACAAGCCTGTAAGACGCCACCGATACGGGGCGCAGGGCTGGAGGTTAAAAAATGAAAAAGGTTTGTCAAGTGTTGGCGGCTCCTTCCCTGCTGCTGTGCCTGTTGGCGTTGCTTGGGATCGCGGGAGCGATTGAGAACGGCGGCGCGTTGTCGCTTTGCTGGTGGGCGTTTGGTTGCATCGGCGCGACCTGGGCGATCATCAGAACAGCCGCGAAGGGCTGAAACGTCAGAACAGACAGATGGGAGGATGTTTCGAAATGAGAACAGAAACGAAACGCCAAGAAGATTTGAAGGCTGGCGACATCCTGCATTTAATATGGTGCGGTGATAAAATTATAGTCGGCTTTGAAGAATACAAAGGCCCGCTTGAATTTGTGGGCCGCATAGCAATATGCGCCGGAGGATTCAGAATGAGTCTGGAAAAGAATCGGCCTTATACCGTTGTAAAGGATTATTCTTGCGACGATAGAAACAGCGTAAGAATACAGGAGGAGATCACGGCATGAATATATTTCTACCCTACCCCGAGGACGTGCCGAGATCGGCGGCGGTGCTGGATGATCGGCGGCTGGTCAAGCAGATTTTGGAATGCAAGATCCTGCTTGACATTGCCGTGCAGAACAGAACAGACGGCTATTCCCGTCACCCCGTCGCCGTACACTACCGAGAACAGGCGAATTTCCTGCGCTATTACGGCTGGACGTGTTGCCGTGAGTATTTGCACCGCTTTGACCGAAAACACGCCTATGAACCTATTTTTGAGCCGTTCGGCGTGGAGGAAACACAGCCCGATTATATTCCGTTTTATGCCGAGGGCAGCAGAACAGACCCGAACAGCATCAGAACAACCGAGAACGTCGGAGAGCTATTCCGCACGAAGCTATGCCGCAAGTGGCAGACCGACAGAACAGAACCCCGATGGACGAACAAAGATGAACCCGAATTTTACAGAACAGCTCGTAAGTCCTGACCTACGGGCAGGCAGAGAGAAGGAGAAAAGAACATGAAAAAACAAGACCTTTTATCCCTTGCTAACAAGGGCAGAACAGAAATAAACGGTTTTCCCTGCGAGATTACTGTCAAGCCGTGCGTGGGTGATCCGTTCCTGACGATCAATTTTGATCCTCTTTCCCCTCTGCATCAGCCGTTGATCCTCGGTCAACAGTGGGTAGAATACATCACCGACGAGGAGTGCGAGGAGCTGGAGGAAGCATTGAACAGATACAAGGCAGAGGCGGACGCATTCTGCGAGGAAGCAAAGACAGTCATCAAGGCGACCATGAACGAGGACGGGACGTACAGTATGATTGACATACCCGAAAAGGTGAAAGAGAATTTCAAAGACTATCCATCTTCATTCAAATCTTGGTCACGTCAGCGTTTCCATATCAGACCGATCAAAGACAGTCCAGAAGCGTGGTACGCGCCCGGAAATTACACGCTTGATCTTGACGGAGTACAGTATGTGCCGCATTGGTCGTATTGGCTGAATTGCCCCTATTATCTTTTCAAGGAGGATCAGAACGCATGACACGCGCAGAATACAAAAAAGCGGCCGGGCAGTATTTGGCTGCCCTTCCGTCAAGCAATAAAAGCGGACACACGCAGACGGCGTATAAAGTCGTTTTAAGCGCGTTTGATACGTGGATGGACGAGAACACCCCCGAGGGCGAGAACGGTGCAGAGATCGGCAAATTGACCGTTGTGGCGTGGCGTTCCGCGCTTGCAGAACAGAACAGCACCAACACCGTGCGCTACAAGCTCATTTGCCTGCACCGCTTTTTCGTTTGGGCCTGCAAGATGGGGCTTTGCGCGGTCAATCCCGTGGACGTTGACGAGATCCCGCAAAAGAGCGAGATCGAATATAATCTGTTGACCTTTGACGAGATCCAAAAACTTTTGTTGGAAACGCCGAAAGGCATTCACGAAAAAACCTCTTGCAGAAATCGCGCAATTGTGGTATTATTATGTATGGCAGGACTGCGCAAGAGCGAGCTGACGAGCCTTCGTCTCTCTGATCTGGACTTCGAGAACGGAACGATCACCGTGCATCACGGAAAGGGCGACAAGAGCAGAACAGTCGCCTTCCCTTCTCTTGCCAGAACAGCGGTCCAGGAGTATCTTGCGAGCGGTCTGCGTCCCGAAAGTGCCGGTTCCGATGGGCTTTTGTTTGGATCGAGTGCGGACAAGGCGGGACACATGCCAAAGAACGGCAGAACAGACGAATGGCACGAGATCACACCGCAGGCAATGCTGGGAATGGTGAACCGATACACCGAGAAGTGCTGCGGTCACGCGGTATGCGTCCACGCGCTCCGTCACGCGGCGGCATCCTTGTGGGATCACTTGAACATTACGCCGAGCGAGATGCAACAGGCTCTCGGTCATGCAAGCATCACCACCACCATGGGGATCTATCGGCACGTTTTGAAATCGGACAAGGCGGCAAAGAGCATCAATGCCGCGCTTGACGCAATGTAATTGCATAACAGAAAGGAACAGAACAGACATGGAAGAAGAAAAGAAGGAAATCATCATCAGACCAGGCGACAAGGTGATCACTGCGGACGGGCGCGTTGGTCGAGTTACATCGGTTTGCGATTGCGAAGAATGCGCAAAGCGCGGATTCTTTGAGCCTACATACAAGATCAAGGGAGATTCCGAGGATCATTACATTATGATCGGTCAGTATCAAGCAGGCTTCCCCGACTTCTATCTGATCGGCAAGAATTTCTTTGGCAATAAGATCAGCACCGAGGAAATGGAGCGCAGAATCGCAGAACAGCGCGAGGTTGTGAGAACAGAGACCGAGAAGATGGACACTTTACGCAAGCAGCTGTGGACTCTCAACGAGCGCATGGTTCCCGACTGGCGCGAGCGGGAGGAAGCGCGTCGAAAAACAAAAAAATCCGCAGAACAGCCGACCGACTAAAAATCACCGGAACATAATACACAAAGAAAAGCCCCCATGTAGGGGGCTTTTTATTGGTTTACTTTACGAGATTTTTGATCGTTTCCTTCGCCGCCTCTGCCACTTGGTTGAGCGCGGCAAATTCGGGATGCTCGGCGTTGATTCCCTTCTCTTTCAGAACAGAAAGGATCATTGCGATCTGCTTACGCAGGATGGCAAGCTCGGCGTTCTCCGATGGGTAGCCGCTGGCTCGGATTTCGTTCTCAATAAATCCGCAGCGCATTTTATCAAACGCGGCTGGATTTGCCTCTTTCAGCTTGTCCGCGAGCCTCTTGTTATAGTGTTGTGCCATTTTCTTTCTCCCTTCTTTATGCAGTAATTTCGTCAGTGATGTATTCGACTGTGGATGGAACGGCAAATCCATACTCATTTTCAAAAGTCAGCGTGCCGTTTCCTTGGATAGAAAGTAGGTTGTCCAATGTAATGAGGTCGGAAATGTCGGTGACTTCGGTGGTGGCGAGAGTTACCCATACTCCATCTGTAATATTTCCCTTTTGCTGGTAGCTTGCGTTTCCATTTTCATCCCAAACGATAGCATTGTATTCGCTTGTGTCATCTGGATTTCCTTGTCCATAACCATTAAGAGCCTGCACTGCAGTAGGAATAGGAAAGATATGCTCTTGGTATGGAGTGTAAGGTAATGCGGTTGCGCCTTTGTTGAGCATTAACCATTTTAGTGTTGCCGTTACACCATTAGAGTCGCTCCAAGTAGTGCCATTTGAATATATGTAAATTGTGGTTTCTTGTTTTGTAAGTGTAATCGTGCCAGCTCTTTCCTCTGGATATAATCCTACAAAAATTTCATTATTAGCAAACCTAATGCTGCCATAACCTTTAGAACCCCATGTACCACCGCCACAAGATATGCTATATTCTCCTGCGGGTAGATTAACATTTAGTGTTATTAAACCCACAATTTGCGTATTTTCTGCGATGTTCAACAAATTCGCTCCAACACTCTTAACCTCTGTTACCTTGCTATCTCTCAAGCCATCAAAGTAAGGCTCATAAGGTGCAACACTTGCCCCGAGATTGATGATCGGGTAGAATGTTTTTGAAACGGTTTCTCCCACGCCCACAGAAAGATATACTGCTTGGGTTGTCCCGTTGTAGGCGCAGTTTCCAAAGGCGTAAGGTCCGCTGGTTACATTGGATGTAAGCGCATTCACATCACTGCTACCAAACGAAACACTGTTGCAGAGAACAAAGGCAGATCCTGCGGTCGACGTCCCGCTTGCGCTCACGCTACCGTCCGAATTGACCGTCCATGTGATTCCGTTCTCTGTTTTGGAGCTTTCAACGTAAGGGGTTTTGATCAAGTTGGTTGTCTTATACGTCATTCCGCCGAGAATTTGGATCTCTACCGCACCCACAGCCGTGGAAGGCACGTCCTTTTGATATGCGATCGTTGAATCTGTTACAAACGGGGATGGCTTGATCCTCTGCTCTAAACCGTCGAGTCTTTTTGCATTTCTCGAGATCAAAGCGGAGTTTTGAGAAACGGAATTCTGAATTTCTGAAATCTGCTCGGCGTTTGAAGAAATACTGTTTTGATTCTGAGTGATTTGGAGTTGAAGATTTGAGTTTTTTGTTGCTGCATCTGATTTGGTTTCATAGGTTTGCGATGCGTGCTGCTTTGTCTCGTATGTGTCTGCAATATTATTGCCGTTTCCGTCATTCACGGCACTTCCGGCGGCGATTTGATTTTGCGGCAACCATTCGGTTTCATAGTTGTTGTTGCTGCTTTTTGCGAGCACTTGCCCTGTCAATCCTCCCGTAGGCACACCTTCGCCAACCGGTCCCTGCGATCCTGTTGGACCTTCTTCGCCGTCAACATTCAACAGCATCCAATAGGTCTGCCAAGACGCGTCAACGCCAGGCTGAATGTTTGTGCTTTGAGACCTGGCAATATAGCATCCTGTTTCTGTCCGAACAATGTTTAATTTCTGATACGTTGTGGTGGAATTCCAATCCCCCATCGGGACGGGAGATACAATACCGAGATTTACCGTGTTCATATACTATTTCCTTTCTTTTTAACTACCGGCATTGAAGCCGGGGGTTTCCCAAACGATTGCATTACGCCACGATCCATAGATCACGGCGACCAGCACCTTATCTCCAACAGCCATGTTTTGCATCTTGGTAGAGTATGGAAGTGTTAAAACCCCATTATCCCCGACAAGCCTTACCTGGCATGCCGATCCGAGCGTATCATGTGCTGTGGGAGGAGAGACAACGGTTGCCTTGAATACTCGAAAACAATCTCTTGTCTCACGCTCCACAGTTGTTTTGATCAACTGCTCTAAAATTCTTCGCAGCTCCTGTGATTCTTCCAATACCGACATTCAAATCCTCCTATGATGCTGTAATATCAGATGATGTTTTGGTGGTGATAGACATATCGTTGATACTTGTTGCATTGATCGACATGGACCCTGTTTCTCCGATCGGTAAAGAGAAGGATCGAATCAAGTGCTTTTCAATTGGTGCTCCTATCTTATCCGGTCGTTGAATGGCAATCAAGCGATTTTCCATCAAATGAAACATCTGGGAGCTCTCGATGGTAATGCTGTTATTGAGAATACTCTTTTGCTTCAGCAAAAAATCAGCAAGAGCCATACATTGACTTGCATTCCAATAATCAGCTCGATCCTCATGGTACGTTTTCAATCCAATCAGATTTACGTTGGTATTGCTCGAGGCATCATAATTGGTCGCTCTACCGTATACCGCATTATCATCAAGCCCTTGTCCTGATACGATTACGTCATTAAAAACCTGCGTATTAAGATAGGAAGTATTATCCCCCAAGTAGTTCACCTCTTTGGCGGTGAATGTCCAGAGCGTCGGTTTGTTCGCATCTTCTATATCGTCTTGCGAGGGCTCCAAGCGCAACGTTCCGGTCTGATCATACCCGATCCATCCGACCAGGTTTCGATTCAGATCAAGAATCAACTTGGAAACCGGCTCTCCCATTTTTCCAATTGTTGCAAAGGCTGTGCTGGTCCTCGGGATTTGCTTTGTAACGCTTGTCCCGTCTGGTAACTCGTATTGATACTCTACTCGAGGCAACGAATTATAGTATTCTGTGAAAACAGGCGGCGTAGAATCAAGCATCAAATACGGATCGGATGTGGTTTCCATCATGTTTAATCTTGAAAACCTTAAAACATTGGAAATGTTGGAAAAAATATTGGTATTCGCATTTATTTGATACGAGTACGGGAGCGTTCCAAATAGCGTTCCGTCCAGATAGGACCACTTATCAAGCAAATCATAGGAGATCACCTTGTTACCGGGCTTGTTTGTTGATTTTGGATTGCTTATGTAAAAAACGCCCTGCGGAAGATAGAATTCGTTTCCGGTTGGTAGCACAAGCCCCATCTGCAACCGAACCTGATTTCCAAACCATAGATGGTTAACCGAATAGTGAAATGAATCATCGACGTCTGCCAGCGTTACAGACGCCTTCCTTCGCATTCCGTTTTGAAGGGAGACTTGAAGCGAGCCCGACTGAATGAACGCTCGGGTATCGTATCCTCGATTATATCCTCGTCGAGAAAGTCCCCCTCCAACCGCAAATGCGACAGAACCGTCCGAGTTGAGAAACTCCAACTTACTGATCTTCCTAAAGGGGGTGCGAAGCGCCTTCAAATAAAACTGATATTGATTGCTCATTTCCATCCTCCTTTATTCATTCAAGTGAAGCAGAAGATTGCCATCTAAAACCTCAACCAAAACAATATTTCCGAGCGGTACACCGAGCTTTGTGAGCATAATGAGATCATTCCCTTCCATACGAAACGTGCTGCCGTAGTATTGGTCGGGATATGTAGCAGTGAGCTCTCCCGTGTCAACGTCAACATCAAACATCACTTGACTCACCATGTTTGCTCTCCATCCCGGATCAGTTGGAAGTTGAATCAGAGAAACATTGGATGCCTCACCTACCTCCTCCCACGGGACCGTTACAGTGACTTGCTGCACCCTGCTTTTTGTGTTTACGGTCTGCACGATCGGCGCACTGATATGAACCATGTGCAGACTCCCCTTCATGTCCTTGAGGAAAAAGACATTGTTGCTGATTGACGCTGCCCAAAGCGCGTCCATCATATCAACGGTATCTTGGTATATGCCTGCATCAGGATCATAATTTGAAAGCAATGCTTGCAGTTGCCCACTTCTTCCCATGCGAGAAATCGGCTGACGTAAGCGATACGGTGTAAAGTTGTTTAGAAAAGAAGGACTGTTGTTATTTGATACCGACCCAGCGGAAATGTTGTTTCCAAATTTCCATACGCTCAACGCATGATATATGCGAGGGTTGGTTGCATCCTCGGTCGCTTCAATCAAATAATATGCGGAAAATTGCTTGCATACAGTGTTTGAAACAGTGATCGGAGCATAGGTGGTACTGTTATTTGTCGAGAATAATTCATAATAGTATTCCCGATTGCTTCTGATCCCATAATCTCGAATTTGCGAAGCATGCAACCCCTCATATAGATTTTCCAGTTTTCCTTTGCTATATCTGTAAATGGTATTGTCAGCTTGCGTATCAAGAGCTGAAAGCGCATTTAAGGAGCCCTTATCAAATTTACTCAAAAAAAGTGTGTTCTCGTCAAAAACAGGATCGGAATTAGCTGCTGCGCTAACTTTTATATAGCGCGTTTCTGTGTTTCCATATAATGTAATGGAGGTAACAGCCCCCGGAGAATAGAATGTGGGAAACACAACGCCGGCGCCCGACTGAACGATACCAGGCGATTCCACAAAAACGTTCAATCTACTTGGAGTGAGCGTTAACGAACACTCAAACCCGATAACGTTGAAATCAAAGCTGAGTGTTCCCTCCTCACTTATTAGAGGGAGACTCCAATGAATTGACCTATCGCTTTGAAATGACAGTTTACAAAAAACGTTATCCTCATTTGCTATCGAGATAATGTCAGAGGGCGTATCCGAAAAAATCCCCTTCCAATACAAGTAGCATGGTTGTGCAAACTCAAATGACTGCCCGGAAATTCGCTCATCCCATACAACAGATGAGCCGCTGTTGAGAAGCAAAAATCCGTTTTGAAAAGCTCCGAAGCTATCGGAAGGAGTCGGAGTGCCAATGATCTCCGAGGAAGATTGAATATCAACCAGCGCAGATGAATCATCGGAAATCACGGCGGAGAAAGCGATTGTTTGATCCTGCACTGTAAAATCAGGATTGATAAAATACCAATCAGTGCTTACAGTTGCACCGCTTTGCGTTTGCACCGAGCATTTGATGGCGTAACTGTATGATGGTAGCATTGCATCACAGGTGTATGATAACTCTCCTGTGTAAATTTCGCCCGTATCTTCCAAAACGGTCGCATCCTCGATGCCAGCAATATCCTTTCCTTCATCGGTGATAAATATCCATCTGCACCAATTGATTGCATCATTCTGTTCCTGCGAGTATGTTGCAGTGACCGTGACACTTGGAGTTGTGGGATAAAGAATGGAATTGGAATCAAAACCGTTCAGCGTGAGAGTCGGTTTTGTTCTGGTCAGAAAGACAGACGGTGAATATTGAGTAACACTGTTGGCATTATTGGCACCCCAATACTGAGTAATCGACAGTTTGTACGATTGACCGTTTACAATTCCGCCTGTCCCCGCATCAAGGCTCTCCCATGTTTCCGAGGTGTTATAGGTATAGAATTGCGGGTTTCCTCTTGCGTCGGTACCATAGAAAGGGGTTGAAAGAGTGATAATCGGAGAGTTATAAACCAGATCAGATGCCGGGTTGTTTCGGTAGACGAAAAACTGAAAAGCCGTCATGGGAGACGTGCCGTTGACCTGCCATGAAATACTAACAGGATCGTTCACATCGACAACGCCGTTTCCAAGGCCTGCAAAAGCGGACGGTGTGATATTGGTTGGCTGATAGAGTGCCATAGATTACCTCCTATCATTGTCAGAAATTATTGTCATCAAACAACGGGATTCCCTCAAAGAGTTCCAGAATCGCCGCACGCTTTGCTTCAGACGCGCCGATTTGTACTCCGTTAATATAGGTGTTGTGACTGTCACTTGACGTTCTTTGGTTGTTGAAAATTGTGCTTCCGCTCATCTCCATCAATTGACGAACAGAGCCTCCGAGCAAACCGTATTTTTTAATGTTCTCCAAATATTTTTCATGTGGCTGAGGGGAAAGCAACGCATCACCAATGTCCTGCGACGTGGGCGCATCCACATTTACCCCCGCTTCGCGAAGGATTGCTTTAATTCCATCGCTCACATGAGAAAAATCACCGCTTCCGTATGCCCCCTGCCATGATGCAAGAAGCGCAAGGATGGATTTATTCGTGGCATTTCCGCTCTCAATATCGGATATGATCTGACTGTAAGCAGCCTCCTCAACCGCAAGGCGTGCCTCCTCAAGGTTTTCTCTTGCCGCTTGAATGTCTCGCTCGTTTGCGAGCCATTCCCACTGACCGGTTGCAGAATTGAGAACACGTGTGGTTCGATTTTTCTGCGCATCCAGGAGCGCCTTTTCCGCTTCCAGAACCGCTTTTTTCTTTTCCTCATATTCATAGGTATCTTTTGTCGCATCACGAGCCTCGCGGAGCTTGTCAACGATCCCCTTGAGCGTGGTGTCGTTCAGGTTGGAAAGGTCATTGTTGATGTTGCTGACGTTTCCTTCCGTTTTTTCGGTTTCTTCTTCAATTTCTTGCAAACGCTCCAATACGAGATCAAGAGAATCTTTTGTATTATTATAAGCATCCACTTTTGGGGATATGGCATCTATCTCAGCCTGAATAACTCCAATTAGTCTAAGATAGCTTTCTCTATTTTCTTCGTTTCCTTCTGCATAGGCAAGATTATAAAGAGCTGCTACTGATTTTTTATATTTATTAAGATTATAAATAACTTCCTCTGGTGTTTTTCCGTTTTTTAATCCATCTATGCTGAATCTATTTTGATCGGTAAATACAATTCCAGTTCCATCAAATAGTGGGGCACCAGTATTCTTAAACTGAATTTTTCCAGTGCTGAAAGTACTGTCGGGAGTTATTGTTCCAACAAGTTCATCTTTTGCCGCCTGACTTGCAAGAGAATACTTAATTTTGGCATCTTCTAATTCTTCCTTCGCGAGCCTTTTTACAGCTTCTCGGTAGTCATCCGTTCCTCTGGTAAGCCCTTCGAGCACAACAGCTTTATCGCCAAGAGCTTTTACGAGTTCTTTTTCAACCTCGGCATATTCCTTTGCTTCCGGCGTGAGTTGTTGATATTCCTTATAAAGCGTATCAAGTGCGGAGGTCTCCTCTTTGATGGATTCCCAATCACTGATAGCTTTTTGATTGGATTCATGCCATTTCTCTGTTTCCGCCTGCGCCGCGCTAATCGCCAAAGAAATGCCACCTAAAACCACACCAATCAGTCCAAGGGTTGCATTGGCTGATAGTGCGCCCGCTTTCATAGATGTGAAAAAAGAGATGATTCCTGCTTCCGCAGCAGAAATGGCTGATGCGCCAAATGTGAATGTCCATTTCAGCAAAAACGGTGTCAAAATCGCTGTCGTGGCATTTAGCAATCCTCCAAGACCTCCAACGGCATCTACTGCAGTAAGCAAGTCGCTTGCAACATCAACCATGCCCTTCTTGAATGCCAAAAAGCCTTGTTCGTCATTTGCGAGTTTTTGCCATTGAGCATTCAATGAATTTACTTTCTTCTCATACGTTTCAAGAGCTTTCTCGTTTTCCTTTTGAGAATAAGATGTAACGTCGCCAAGGTCCTTGGTAGCATCCTCTACCTTTTCAATATTGTCAAGGAGCGCGATAAAATAGTTTTGGCGGTAGTTTCCTGCGGTGCCGTAGATTTCGGCAAAGGAGTCGGTGATCTGCGTGAGCTGGGCTTCAATGTCTGCGGTCAATTCCGCGCCGCCAAACAAGTCCTCCAGCGTTCCCTTTTGGCTGTTCATGCCCTGCAGCTCACCGCCGAGGCCCTTCCAAATGTCAAGGATGCTTGCTTGTCCTGCGCGGTAATTCTTTACCGTTTCCGCCATGCCAGACGAAAGTCCAGCAAAGGAATCGAGCGCCTTGCTGTCGGAGGTAAACACGATCAGAGAACGCAATGCGTTACCGATATTCTGACCGCTTGCTGCAGTGCCCTCCGAAAGCGCGGTGATCAGACCAACCGTTTCCTCAAAATCAATGTTTGCATTCTTTGCGGTAGAACCCGTCTTTTGCAATGCAATCAGGAGCTTTTCGGTGGTGACGGCGGCATTGTCAGCGGTCTTGTTCAAAACGCCTTGGATGTAGTTGAGATCCTCCAGCTCCATTCCGTACTGCTTGACAATCGCAATCAGTCCTTCGGTCGCTTGTGCCGCATCGAGCTCTGCCACGTTGATAGCCAGCAAAGCAGGCTCGGCAGCTTTGAGCGATTCTTCCCAAGTATATCCGCTTTTGACAAGATTTTCAACAACGTCCGCTACGTTATCAAAGGTCTGTCCGTACTTCTGTGCGAGATCAAAAAGCGCATTTGCGTTTGCAGCGTGTCCTGCAACTCTTTGCAAGGAAACAACGCGCTTTTCGGTCTCTACAAGGGTTTCGTTTACAGATTCCAATGCTTCCTGCATCTTTCGCAGAGGGAGCATAACTGCCGTCATTGCAACCTGCCATTTCAGAATATTTGGCAACATTGAGGCAATGCTTTGGCTGTGTTTTTTGTTCTGTTCTGTGGATTTTTGGGTTTGCGCAGTCGCTTTCTTCATCTGCGCCTCGTGCTTTTCTTGGGCGCGAGTTTCGTCGTTTGTAGCCTTGATCGTTTTTTGACGAACAAGGTTGGCAGCGTTCATTTCTTTGGTTTCTGCTGCGATTGCTTTTCCTGTCTTGGCTTTTGCCTGAGCAAGCTTTTCATCCTGAATCTGATTATGGTAATTTACCTTGGCAACCTTTTCGGCAGCCTTCGCAACGGCGTTATAATGCTTTGTGAGCGCGTTGATCTGCGCGGTAAGGTTCTTGTCCACCTTGACACTTGAAAAGCTCTTGGCGATAGACTCTACCGATGTAGCAAGCGCTTTGAGTTGTTGCTCCGACTGTTTGATGTCGGTGAGCACCTTTAAGTTAATCTTTGCCATTCTCTATCTCCTCTCAAAACGGTAAATCATCGTTACCGGCAGATGCACTCGAATACGGCGCAACGTTTACAGTATCGGCAGGAAGCTGCGAGTCGGAAAGATCAACGCACTCGCCTTCTTCCTGAACTATCTGATATTTCGGCAACATTCCTCGCGCAAAATTATCCAAAATCTTTTCGTTCGCCTGCTGATCCAAAAACAAATTCCAAAACGGGCGCGCGGGAATCTCATGATCGGTTCCGTCAAAGTGTGAATGTTGACCCCAAATAATAAGATCATCAGAACTTCTCGGCAGAGAGAAATTCCCTTTTACGGGCTTGTCCTGCACCCATTCGTCCAGCCCACTATGCCCTGTTTCTGGTTCATAAGTAAACGTCAGCTCGTTTCCCTTTGGAGCGTAATCCATTGCGGAAGAATCTTTCATCTCTCCGCTACGTTGGTAATGACTTGGCGTATAGGATTTATAGAAATACCCCTCAATGATCGCTTGCAGATCCTTTACCATTTCCGAACCGACAACGCCGAGGGCAATCGGTATCTGATCTTTTATCGCCTTTTGGTGTTTCTCAAAATCTTTGTCAAGGGAATCAAGACCTTCTATCTTCACGTTAAAAAATGACATTCGGTTTACCTCCTTGATTTCAATGACAAATACTTTGAAAATCCCCCACCACCAATTTGTGATGGTGGGGGCAGTGATGTATCGTTAAGATACGGTAATGTTCGCGGTTGTGGTGAGCGCGGTTTCATCCGACTTCGTAAGCGTAACCGTAATAGTCGCGTTGCCTGCTCCTGCACCTGTAACCTGTCCGCTGGTGTTGACCGAAGCAACTGCAACGGCAGAGCTCTGATACGTCATTTTGGTATAGTCGGGTGTAATGGTTGATCCGTCATCCATGATATAAACGATGGGCAGCTGCTTGGTGGCGCCGTTTGCAAGAGACAAGCCGCCACCGATCACCGCAAGACCAACCACGGAAACATCGTCACCTCCGCAAGGGACGTAGATGTAGTATGCGTAGTCGGAGTCGTTGTCTCCACAATCTGCGCACTCCATCATGTTGCTGTCGGGCATTACTGCCGTCCAGTCATACGCAGTGGTGGAATTGGTGGTCTGATTTGCGCCGATACCTGCGTCTCCGGTGAACTGCGCTCTCGGAACAACGAAATACAGATAACCCTGCAGGGTTCCGTTGGACACGCTGTTATTCTGCTTTGCATAAACGCCGTATTTCAGACGGATGGTCGCAACCGTGGGATTGAAGGATGCAGGAAGTGCGAGAACCTGTGCAGACGCCATCGAAATAAAATAGAACACATCATACGACTGTCCGCTGACTGCCGTAAAGCCAGCCACGTTTTTCGTGTTGGGATCGACGCCGTAATTCGTTCCTACGTAGGTAGCGGAGCCATGCTCGCGAACATAGCACCAACACTTGGAGTCGGATGCAGGCTGACCGTATGCTTTTACGGGTTGCTTTGTAACCGAAAGGGTGGTAGAATTTGCGGTGATCGTTTCGCAGTAGGAGGCGGTGCCATTATAGGACAGCGTGCCGCCGCTTGTCAGCGCTCTCTGCTGAAGCGAGAATGCCTGCGAAGTAAGCGTACCTGTGATACGAGTGGTATCGGGAATGTTAATGAGCAACGGATTGCCAAATCCTCCCGTAATCTCTCCCATGTTGACAGAAGAAGAAACGGCGCTTTCAGAGGAAACGTTGTCATATCCGATAATGTTTCCCGTAGTAGGATCGGTAATGATCGCTTCGACCATTCCCTTTACAAACAGATTGGGATTTCCCAAGGTAATTGCTTGCATGATATATCTCCTTTTCTTTTATTGTTTTTGTTTTGCATTTCCGAAGTTGAGCTCGGAAAGCGATTTTGTTCCCAGACTGTTATCCAGGACATCATAACACCAAGAAGGGGCGGGGTTTCCGTTCTTGAACGTAATCATACCACCCATCTCGGCTTGTCCGCACATCGTGTAACGTTTATCCCGTTCAATGGCGGTGCGACGCAGTTCAAACTCACGAACGGTCCATTCCATCAGTTCTCTCTCCCGACAATGCGAAAGATACGCCACTGAGGAAATCAGGTCATCCGTGTTGACATGTATTCGCTGCTTGGGTTGATCCAATTCCTTTTTTTGTTCATTAGCATGGATCAAATCCAAATTTTCACTCTCGTCAGGTAGCTCCAATCCGTTCATTTGTGCCAGCAATGTACGAATAACGGTTGAGAACTCCTGCGGAGAGATTCGGACCAGGCGCCCATCCTGCACTGCATTGATGCTTTCAATGGAAACATTCCCATCTTTTTCCTTGACGTTCAAAAGATTTTTCCGCGAAATTTCGTTTTCACCAATCCGCAAAGAAAGTGTAAAAAAACGAAATACTCGCGAGATCAATCCGATTTGTTCGCCGTTTTTACGGAAAAAGTCGGTCTCAAATGAGAATATTGCGGACAAATAATCCTGCGAAATGTACTTAACAGGGAGCGTACTCAATCGCAGTGTTATTGCATCCTTGCACGCAAGAAAGTCATCATAATGCAGCATGGTAATCGGGTAAAACGTTAACCCAAGCGCAGACACAGGGAGTCCCTGCCGAATCAACGCTGTTCTCCCGACTGTTTCACAACTTTGGCTCATTTTTTATTCCTGCCTCCGTTTTTTATATCAATCCGCTTTTGCGGCTTGATTCGTAATTCTTTGATAGCACTCGCGTGCCTGATCGGTATTCTCTGCACCGCCCGTGCAGGAGCAGTGCTTTTGATGTGGGCAGTATGCTTTTAACGCATCCTGCGTATCCTGGATGTTCCCTACACCCCCCAGCATATTTTTACACATCAAAAATCGGTGTGCGTTGTGGCGATACTGATTAGGGCAGACAAACGTTGCCATGTTAATAGCCCTCCAGAGCGATGCTTACCGATGCCGAATATCCATTGCAGCTTGCAGTCAAAATCAATGGAATATCCGATGCAGAGTCACAAGTAATCATCACCGTATTTCCATCCACATCAGCGGTGTAATCAGCGTCTGACGCTCCGCTGAATGTCCAGATAATCGGTTCAGAGGTTTCCTCACCGTTTTCAAAATATGCGGCTGTATAGATTTCGCTGTCGTATTGGCTGATAGAGGCATCAGAGAAGGTCGTAAACTTCACGTAAGGCTCGTTTGATCCAACCGTCACCGAAACATCAATGCTCGCTCCGATCGCTTCATTTTGAGCGAGAGACACCGAAACGGAGGCGTTTCCCTCTTTCAATGCTGTCAAAAGACCGCTGCTATCAACCGATACAACAGAATTATCGCTCGATATCCAACTCCACGTGATTGGATTTTCTGTGCTCGGTAGAATTTCATCCGATCCTTGCAACAGCGCTGCCGAAAGCTGAACCGACTCCCCGACAGCCAGACGGTCTACCGCACCGATCATGCTCACGGAGTATTCCTGCGACTCCCCGTTTGCTACAAAATCATCTTCCGTGTCATCGTTTTGAGTTGCCTCCTCAAGACGCGCGGTAAAGCTCAACAGATGCACGCTTTCTCGATCTCCCGAAAATTCTTGTATAAAATCGGTAAATCCTGTAATATGGTACGGCATTGTTCCGAGCATGATTCGTTGATTATGTCCGAGCTTTTTGGTGTTCTCATTCAGTTGACAAATCACGTTAAAGTAACCGTCTATGAGGACGAGATTTTGTTTGGTGAAATCATCGTTCCCAAGCATTGACGATTTTTCAACGTAGATAGGCTCCGTTACCAATGCTCCATACTTGTTATAGCTGTTATACGACGTATTGCATCGAACGATAACGGCAGATGTTTGAGCGCTCGCTATATTGGATGGATTGATAACGAGCCAAGTGCTCCCCATCGTGTTGATCTTTGCACCAACGGGAATATATGTGATCTTTGGATCAGCAAACAGAATTTCTTTGAAATCGTCTGTTTTGCGAGAAATTGAAATGCTCGGCGATACAATGTCGGAGAGACGAATTTTGGTGGTAACAAACTCGTAAAAATTGTCGGTGATACCTTGAACTTCTGCAACAACATAATCGCTTGAAAGATAAGCTCTTTGAGCAATGAATTGACGGGAGACATCAGCCATGTATTGTCTTTGCTGATTTGCGTATTGAGACGGTGAATTCGTGTCAAACGATCGACGCAATTCTGAATAGTTTATGGAGTTTTTAATCAGGCGCTCGCTTTCATTTGCCATCATTATCACTCCTTCTGCTTCATGGTAGCGCGAAAGATAAGCAAATGATCCCCTTCACGCAGGATTGCTTTATTATTCGACTCAACATGATCGAATCGAGGTACAGTATTCATGATCGCATCAATTTTACCCTGAACATAACCGTCCTGATAACTTTCTTCAAGCATATCATGGAGCTGATCGGGTGAAACCTCTATATTTCCATCTCTGTTTATCGGAACAAATCTTTTCATCCCTTTCCTCCTTTTTACCAAATCATACCGCCACCGGGAAGAACCGGCATGTTATTTGCTTCCGTAACGCCTGCAGTTGCGGTTGTTGATATTTCCAATGCAACGGTAAGTTTTCGCCCAACGTTGGTATCTCCGTCAAAAATGACATCGCTCCCACAATCGGGATGCTTACTTTTGCTAAAGAAGAATGTTCCAACGCCTTCCATGTTTACCCCGTGCAGCGCTTCCACCAATGCCTGTTCGATAGCAAATGCTCTGCTATACTGATCGGCTTTTGTATTCAGCTCCTGGGTGTAGTGCGTCCAGATGTAAAACGTAACCGCAATTGACAAGGTGAATTCGTTGTTTGACGGAATCGTTCGTCCCATGAACACCTGAATTCGGGTTTGTGCCGCTGTCTGCGCTTGTTTTACAAACGCTTGCGGAATAAGACGATACCCCTTTGAAGTCGGAGGATTTTCCGGCTTATCCGGGTTGAAAAGCACGCTCATTTTGTCTTTTATGGTTGGAATAGGCTTTTCAAGCGGCTTTGATCCGTCATGAAACAGATATTTCCAAAGCCTGCAGCGTGGATAGGAATTGTCATCTGGTGCAGAGTATCCATCAACCGGAGGGTCAATGAGATAGTCGCACAGCTTTCTCGGGATCAACTCGGTCCCGGAAAGTGAATAATAACTGTCTTGCACCCTTCCGTATGGGTACCACGGATTTGTTTTCGGGACGTTCATTCTGCGTCACCCTTTCCTGTTATTTCAGCTTTTGCTTTCTTTTGTGCAATCTGAAGCTCGTTAGAGGTTCGCTCCAGCTCCTCCTGCATCTTCTTGATGTTTTCCGGATTCGATACGATGGAAATAGCCGCGGTCAAGCGCGCAACGGGGTCATTTCTAACCTCTTTTTCGTTATAAATCTCGGTATCAAGAATTTTTTTGAAATCCCGAAAATCATTGATAAGATCAAAAATCTTATCCTTAAGGATGGCGTTGCTCTTAAAGCGTTCAAGCTGATTAAAGATATGCGAGGACGCATATTTATCGTAATCGCCGTCCGTGAAATCTTCGGGAATATTCATTTTCAAATATTCCGACAAAAGGACTGACATGATGTAGAGATTTTTGGTTTCAAGATCATCTACCCAAAGAGTCGGCAACGCCAAAAACTCCAATCCTTTTTGGTTTTGCTCGGCAGTCTTGCTTTTGCAAATGCAAGAAGGTGCAATCGCCTTTGCCAAGGCTACCTTTTTTTGAAGCGGGAGGTAATCGCTGGCGCCTTTGAGCATTTCTTCTGTAATCATAAACTTTTTCTTTCCCATTTTTTGTAATTCCTTTCGGTTCTGTATTTGGGTGTATCAAATATTAACTCTGCGAGTCGGCGGAACAATCTGTCGAATGCAGAGATTGTTTTCAAATTTTTGTAACTCCTCATTGAGCCACCGAATATCATTTTGCAGCTTGTTGGAATCCGCATTCATCTTGTTTGCTCGGTTCTGCTCAAAAAAGCTTTTATCCTCAACCTTTGGAACCATGCTCAACCAATTCGTGTTAAATCGGTTTTGCCAAACAACCTTGAAGCACATTCCAAGAAGGTTCATGATCTCTGGCGTGAGATCCTTTGAAAAAGAGCCGTCCGTGTAGAAATCAAACTCCAAAATCGCGTCCTGCGGAACCTTATTTTTCTGTGTGGCATGGACGGTGACGTTTCCTGTTGTTGGATCATACGTGATCGGTATCGGGGATAGGATTGCATTGTCAAGCGCGTCATATACCTTGACTTGGCAAGCACAAAGGTCATATCCTGCATATGCAGAACCAAGAGGGACAATAAAATCCGACTGCTCTGCATCCTCCACCACGTAAGAACTGTTATCAATTTTAGGATCGGTGAAATTCGGGTTTTCTGCTGTTCCAAAGAAATACTCCTGCATACTCGCAGGCTGATTGAACAGTGAGATCGCAGGAAGAAAATAATTATACATTCTTCTTGCGTACAGCGGAGGATTTGTTTGTGCCAACTCTTGCAAACGAAGATCGTCCACATACACTCCGCAATATTGAGACATAACTTTTAATACCGGCGTTGACATTTTTTCAAACATCTCCTTTTTACTTTGAAAAATAGCGGGGATGGAGACAGTTCCCCATCCCCGCCTTGAATCAGATCACATTTTCAGCAGAGCCTCATACTTTGCGCGCGTAGAACCGCTGAGCGCCACACCGGAATCTGCAACCAACTTCTTTGCGGCCTCCTTTTCGGCGGCGGTTACTTTCCCGTCAGCAAGAAAAGCATCAAGTCGCGCTGCGACCTCATCCACTGCTTTCTTTTCCTGAGCGGCTTTTTCCGCATCCTTATTCTGCACAATAGCAAGCATGTTCGTAAGGGTACCTGCAACGCCATCGGGAGTGATTTCACCATCAAACAGATCGCTTCTGCTGATGATGTCGCAAAAGACCTTACCGATTGCGGTCATCTCGCTATCGGTAAATACTTTTTCGAGTACAAGATACAGACCGGTGGCTCCAAAAGCAGCAGCAAGAACATGCTTTACTGCAAAGGTCGCTCCGATGATATTGGTAACAACATACATCTGACCGTATGCAAGCATGGTGCAGACCACGAGACCAAAGAATACGTTAAGACCTCTGCGAGCCTTTTCATTCTTGATCTTGGAAGTGAAGCCGATATACAGCTTCTTTGCGGCAAACATCTCGAAGAACACTCCGAGAAGTACGAGTGCGGTAAAGATGTAAGGATTGCGTACAAATTCGATAACAGACATTTTCTTTTTCCTCCGTATATTTTTTTGTTTTTATTCGATTCCCGACTTGTCAACAAGCTCGCTGGTGTTGAGAATAAAAGCGTCAAACTTTGCTCTCATCGCGTTCTCGGTTTCAAGCGTGATTCTGGTTTTGTGAGAGGCGATGGCCGCCTCGGTCTCGGTGTTGAGCTGGCTGATCTTTCCCTGAAGGGCGGCTGCAAGGGCGGCAACGTTTCTTTCGTACTCTGCCTTTGCTTCCTCGATCAGCTTTTCCTTCTGTGCGGTCAGCTCGGTAACATACGGAATATGCACTTTCGCGATCTGTTCGCTTACCGCCTGCTGAGTCAATGCGTTTCTCATCTCGACCATTTTGTCAAGAAACACATTGCATTCGTTCTTGAAGTTCATCAATTTTTCCTCCGTTCTTGATTGAGAACGACAAGGAATTTAGTCGGCGAAACGATCTCCCATATCCTCAAGGATCGGTTTGAACATTCCGTCCTTGTCATTCTCTTTTGAAATATCGTTGAGCGACCTTACCTTTTCCGCTGTAATTCGATTGTCGCCCTTCTCGAAATAAGCGGACAAAAACATTTTTGCAACCACGCGACGGTGCTCCTCGCAGAGTTTGCGGAAAATTGCGGTGATTTCGGAATCGGAGTAATTAAGCAGTTTATAAAACGCATCTTGCGTCAGCAGTTCTCCTTCCTTGTAATCAAGACCGTATCTCTCCCGCTCCTCTGCGGTTAGTCCGTTCACTACGATCAGCGCACGGCTTTCGAGCATTTTCTCAATGCTGTAGGTCATTCCCTGCAAAAATTCCTTCTTGGGAATATCTCTGGTTGCCCCCGCCTTGTTGATCTGACCGAGCTTTCCGAGAGAAACAACCGTTCCATCAGCGATTGCACCGATATACAGGAGAGTAACGTATTCCTCTTTGCTGTAAACAGCTGTATCGTTCTGATGCTCTTTCCGGTAGTTTTCAACAGCATCTTTTGCTGCTTGTGCAGCAGCCTGTGCCGCAATTGCTCTCACTTCATCCTCGGTATAAAACCTCGGCTCGCCGGTTGCTTCGATATTGCTTTTGGTTTTGTTTGCCATGATTTGTAACTCCTTTCGGCTCTTTTATTTGGCTTTTTTCAGCGGTTATCAGGTGGGATAAACGCTGGTGATCACGCCGACTTTGGATGCAAACACGGGCTTGATGTCAAACAGAGCGGTTGCATTGATGTCGATGGTGAAATCTGCGGTTTCGCTGGGAGTTGCGGTGAGAGTGATGGGGCTGCCCTCGTAATACGCGCCATACATAGGAGCATAGCCTGCGCCGCCCTTTGCAACGATGTAGATGTTGTTGCCGGTGGAAATCTCCGCAAGAGTGGAGTTCTGGGTGCCGGGAACGATCACGGGATGTGCCTCAACGACGTCAACACCGCCTGCCTTCGGCAGATAGCCCTCCATGAACCACTGCTCGCCAAGACCGTACTGGAGACCGACGATTGCGCCGCCGGTGCCGTCAACGGGAAGCAGGTTTGCAAGCGCCTGTGCAGTACCGTATGCAAGCAGATTCTCTCTGCGCACACCGTTTGCGGCTGCGACCTTGGTGGTGATGTTCAGCCAGTTTGCGGTAGTATAGGTTGCCGCGGTAAGACCTGCGGGGATCAGGGTGGTGTTTGCGGCTGCGTTGTTCAGGGCCTGAACGAACTTTGCGTAGATCTTGTTCCACATACCGTTCATGATCGCGGCATAGTAGCGACCTGCGTCACCGTTCACAACGTCCTGATACCACTTGATCGTAGCGTTGCAGGAATAGGGAGTCGGATTGAGCGTGATGGTCTTTGCATAGAGGTAGTTCTTGCTGGTAGAGCGAGAAGAACCCCAAGACGAGTCCTCAAACAGGAACACATCGTTGGATGCGACGGTGATCTCTGCGGTGCTACCCATAGCCACTGCCTCCCAACGCATCAGACCGCCGGCCGATACATCGTCAAAAACGCGGAATGCAATGGGAGTGAGAACGTCAACGTCGATTGCCGCCATCGTTGCAAGGAAGGTAGCATTTTTGGCGAGAGAGTAATCTCTCTTTGCCTCCTCAAGCGTGGGAGCCTCCTTGCCTACCATCTTGTAAGCCTGCGTTGCGCAGAAAAGGAATTTGTTGTCGGAGTGAATTCTCTGTGCGGTTGCATAGTCCATACCGTTGAGGCGGGTAACGTACTTGTCCGCATTGTTGGGGCGCTTGTTCAGCGCGGCACCGATGTACTCACAAGCCACAAGGCGACCGGTTGTAACAATATCGTTACGGGAAATGGTCTTTCCGTTGCTTGCGTTGACCTTCACGTCAGAGCCGATCTTTGCGGCATCAAACAGGTCTCTGTGAATCGAGTTCAGTTTCATTTTGTTTTACCTCCTTTAAGCAGTCGCTTCTGCGCGCATAGCCTTCAGGACGTAGCCAACACCCCAATAGGTGGTGCCTTCGTTTACGGGCTTCTGGCGCATGATCTCAAAGTAAACACCGCTTCCTGCTGCGGGAGCCGAAGTCGATGCCACGAGCAGTCCGTTTGCAATGGTTGCATAACGGTAGGTTGCATCGGTAGGAGCGGTCGAGAAGTTGCCGCTGCCGAAGGTGTACTGCTCGCCTACGATGATCTCGCAGAAGTCTCCGCGGTTGCCTGCGGGCAGACCGAGACCGAGAGTCTTTGCGCCGATGTTCCACTGGTTGTCACCGGAAACCGCCTTGTTTACGTCATAGTTGTTGAAGGCATAAATGCCGGTGTGATCGCCAAGCATACCGCCGTTTCCATTGGTAGCTGCGTTAAAGAACCACGTGTTTCCGTTGAGGATTGCGGGGGTCACACTCTCATATCCCTCAGACGGGATCAGACCGTTCTGCACGCAAAGCAGACCTGCAGAGCAATCCTGCGCGGTAAAACCTGCACCGGTGCCGGTACCGAATTTACCGGGAACGTTCTGCGTCTGGTTGTTGACGCTGTTCGACACGGTAACTTCAAACATTGTCTTATCAATGAATGCCATGTTTCATATCTCCTTTT
Source organism: uncultured Eubacteriales bacterium (assembly GCA_905201895.1). Classification (GTDB taxonomy): domain Bacteria; phylum Bacillota; class Clostridia; order Oscillospirales; family CAG-272; genus UMGS1865. Next base: position 25,584 of record CAJKPX010000001.1, read on the forward strand.
CTATTTTTACTTGCTGAGTCGGTTGAAGGCACCGTCAACACCGTCATCGGTATTGGGTGCGCCTGCGCCATCGGCTTCCCAAGCAAATCTGGACTTGCTTGCGTTTGCCTTGATCTTGTTCTTTTCGATGCGGCGGTTCATGCAGATGGAGTCAACGTCCTTGCAAGCCGCTACGTCGCCGCAGAAGTTGCCGTCCTTGTCCTCCATGCAGGAATACTCCTCAACCTTTTCATCGGTCAGAAGTTCATTGCACGCATCTTCCTCAATCTCATCTTCGCTGTTCGCGTTGATCTGATTTAGACGGTTCTTGATCGCATCCTTAACGGCGTTCTTACGGCGTGCTTTTTCTGTGTTCTGCATCTTGGTGATGATCTCGTCCTTCGCAGTGTTAGCAGCGTTTGCCTTGGCAAGCAGTGCTTCCAACTCGCTGCAACGAGTGAGATAGGGATCAACAAGCGCTTCGACAGAAATATCAAAGCTGTTTTCACCGTCAGAGAAAGTTGCGTTTGCTCTCACTTCGTCCTTCGTGCCGATGATGTAATCATCACCGTCTTTCTTTGCTGTGGAAAGATGAGGGACGCCCTTGTCGGAAAGCAATGCAACTCTCTCGCCGTCAACTGCAATCACGGTAAAACCGTTAAACTTGGGTTGAAGCTCTTTCAGTTTCATTGTTTTGGTTTCTCCTTTTTTTGTTTTTGTTTGCGGATTGAATTTTTGCGATCTTTCGTTTTCGGAAGCGACCCGTAATGTCATTTCTCGGACTTCCTTCCGTCCAATCGCAGAGAGGGCGCGGATGTTTGCGCTTTCCACAGCAGGGCTAACATCGTCGCCGAGTACAGTAGTGCCGAGCACCTGGTACTTGGTAAACACCTCAGTCGTTCCTTCCGTGTACATCTCATCAATCAGTGTTTCGATGCTAACGGACATTCCCTCAAGTCCCTGTCTCTTGAGTTTCCTGACCAATTCCTGTGCGTACCACTTCCAAATGTAGCCGACACCTACTATCCATTTCTGACCGTCTTTTTCTTCGATGCGAATATCGCTTGCCGACTTGAAGTAGCCAACAATACGCTCGGCGGTGGAAGCCATGAAGGAAGCCGTTACGCTTCCGTCGGCGTTCTTTACCTCCTCGAAGTTGTGACCATCCCCGATCTTGTCACCGACGTATGCGACCAAGATGGGTGTTTCTGCAAACAGGTCTTTGTGTTGTTCCAGATTGATGTATTTCCAGTTGTTTCGGTTGACCTTGGAATTGAGGAGCCAAAGCTCCACCTTCTGCTTCCAACCCACAACCTCGGACAGAATGCGAAGCGTTCCCGTTGCCGAGACCATCTTCCCTCCTGCCGATATCGTTTTGAATTTACTCATCGTCCTCGTCCTCCGATCTCATGATTTTTTCCACCCAAGAGTCAAACGAGGTCTTGCTACCGCCTTCATCATTCCAACGGTTCCAAATGGCAAGAATCTGCGTGTAATCTGCGCTGTTCTGTGCCATCAGCTCCTCGGTAAAGAGTGCCATCGGACGAAAATCAGCGTTGTCTGTGACGCCGTGGAAACGCTCCAACGCTTCCTGAATGTGATCCAGCACACGAATGAGAAGATAAAAGACATCATCAATATCTTTCAGTTCCTCTCGCCAATTCAGCTCGTCTGTGGCAGGATATTCGCCCATCAGATGCCGTTCATGGAGCATTTCAATGAACGAATCAAATCTCTGCGGGAACTCATGTGCTCTGTGATGAATAAATCGGGAAAGGAACGTCATTCCCTGCTCGATGTAAACGTACTCCTGCGCGGTATCATAGAAGCGGTTTGCGTCTTGATATGCAGCGATCACGGCACGGGAAGGATCACGCAAAGGTGCGTATTTCGGATTGTCAAAATTGAAAATATCTCTTGCTTTCGGCATTTCTACCATCTCCTTTCTGAAAAAATGAAAAATGCGGCTATAAGCAACTTGTTCCAAAATGGAAATAGTTGACTCATAACCGCATCAGGTTCTCTATTCCCTCGCTCAACCGCAAGGGCGCAATATATTTAGTTGTCGAATTTGGCAAGTTCGTGTCTTTTTACCTCTGCTTGGTAAACGTATGTTTTTCCGTCCTTGCCTTTTCGGATCTCCACATAGTGGTTTTTATCGCAAAACTTTTCTGCGAACTGTTCAATGATTTTTCTTTCTTCCTCTGTCATTCAATCCTCCGTTTTCAAGCAGAAATTTTCCCACTTTTTATACGCATCAACATAGATTTCTTTTTTATCACCGTTGTACGTAATTTCGTAGTACATTCCATCAAAAAGAGTTGTACTTGCCAACGCTTTGTTGTTTTGGAGCGTCTTACAAGACCAAACGATATAGACATCGTTTTCGGTTATTCCTTTCATGTCACTCTTATCCAGATGATCGTTTGCGTAACCACAAACAATTTTCTTGACTAAATTCAGAAATTTTTGAGAATCCATATTAGCCTCCGCTATCAATCGTTGCCTCGGTGGACTCGCCGCCATCACCGCTTGCAACGTCGTCAATCGTCTTTTTCGGTCTGCCGATCTGCGGTGGCAATCCTCCGTTTGTGTCCTGTTTCATGGTATAAGACGTAATCGGAGGAATGAGCATATCCAAGATGCCGCTTTCGTTGATGACGTGCATCATAGACATCTTATCAATCCAGCTGCTACCGTCCAAAGCAGAAAGTATGAAGTGAGCCGACGTATCGCCATTGGAAAGTGCGCTTTGTGCGTTGTCGCGAATCTTATCGTCGGTATAGATGGTTCCAAACATCACAAATTCCCAATCGTAATTGAGATTGAGCGATTTGTAGATGTAGTTCATCATGCGTGAGAATTGCGCGTAAATGGTCGCCGTAGAGAATCGGCTTTCCAGCAATGCGGATTTTTCCACTTGCCCTGCCTTTACGTCCTCGGCAACGGGAATCAAGCCGGAAAGTCCAGCCTTTTCCATGCCGTATCGGTTGAAGGACTCGGAGATCTCATTCGCATTTGCGCTCTCCGAGAAATCGTGACTCTTGATATTCTCCAAAGGAGCGCTATAAAGAGCCGTTCCACCCGTGTTGTTCCGCGCCATCATCATGTCAAACAGCGTTTCAAACATGATCCGAGCTCCATCCGACATTCGGAATTGGTTGGGAGAATTTCCGTATTGCTCTTTGATGTACGGTATCTCGCCCGTAAAGATTTTGATAAGCGGATTGAGAAGCAACGAAAGCTGTGCTGCCTCGTAATCGGCTTGCTGGGAGTATGTCAGCATCAACCCTGACAATGGAGATGCGACCGCTGCCGTAGTATCGTCGATCTCAAATACCCAAGCCTTATCAATCGGCAACGTGACAAAATACATCCAGCGACCGTCTTGCATCCACGTGCGAGGATTGCCCGCGCCGCGTCCATCCACGTTTTGCGGATAGTATTCGATCATCTTTCCGTTTCTGTTTTTTACCGTTGGTGTGCTTGCATAAACAACCTTATCTGTTTTACGTTCCTTCGTCGGTTGAAAAACCTTGTTAAAGTCCTCAACAAACGGCAAGAACAAGTCACCAAACTGCCGCCAATCCGTACCGGGCTGAAGGAAATACATCATATCAAACGATACCGTATATCCGCTGACGTTGTTAAATCCGATGATATAGGTCCAATCCGACGGAAGCTGTTGCATAAACGCGTAGTTTACGGTGTTGTGTACTTTATCGACCGAATATCGGGGAATGTAGACAACCTTGCCGAGAGTTGTTGCCAAGCCCGTAATTTTGTGCGCTGCTGCTGCGGGATCAAGCGTCTTGCTCAATTTATCAAGCAACGTCGCTTCACGCAGGAAAGCACTGTTTTTGGCTCTCTCTGCATCCATGTAAAGCGGCTTTGTGTAGTGATGATATGTGGGAATATCCTGATAGGTCTTTGCAACCTTGAAATATGGATATGCCGTCCATTTGAGGATCTGCGATGTCTGCCGCAACGGAATTTCGTTAAAATACGGCTCTCGGAGAAATCCCCCGATGGCTTCCTTGGTATAATCGTTCGGGAGAGACGAAATCGACTTAACACGCTGATTTTGAATCTGCGGTTGATTTGCAAGATTTGCACCCGCCCGAGAAAAGGCGTTGAAAATTGATTGCGTAGAAAGCACGCCTGCGTAGGAATCCGCGAGTTCGTTGAAACGCTCAATCACCTTAGATACGGGAGCGGATTGCGCTTTATTCGATTTCGGTTGATTGGTTGTTTTCTCCATCGTCCAACGCCTCCTTTTCTCGTCTAAGTTCTTCTTCAAGGGCATCCATGAGCTCGTTCATACTCTGAGCAATTTTTTTTGCACTGTCGCCTGTATTTGCCAGCGCAATACAAATTCTTGTTTTGTTGAGCCATCTTTTTTCAAAATCGGATAAGGTTTCCTGCTCGTTTTTCTTCAACATACGAAAATCTCCGAGCGGCTTAACCTGTGCATAGACAAGCATACGCGCCATAGATGGATCGCAACAGGAATATTTTGTTTTTTCACTCAAATTCTGAATTGCTCCAACATAAACGCGGTATTTTTCCATGCTATCACCTTCTTCTTAATGAGAGTAGATTTGCTCTTGTATTTGAAACCCGATTACTCTGCGAAACAGCTTGTGATCCTTTTGAAAAACCTTCGATCACACTTTCCCAATCGGATTTTGGCTTGTATTTGTCTTTTTTCAAATCCGCCTCTAACAACTGTGCCATTCGTAGAGCATATTTTAGAGCCGACCAAAGGTCTCGCTGAATCGCTTTTGATATGCGCTCCTCTTTGAGGGTGACTCCACTTACTTTTGTACGAAGATTGGATATTTGCTGGCACAATAGATCGGTCTGCTTATATGGCATCGCAATATTTCCGTCAGCTGTATTATCCTTTATTCCATGCGAGTTTTTGTATGCCTCAATACCGTCAAGAACATTTGCGGTCAAAAGCTCCACGTTTCCCTGTTCAAACTCAATCTGAGCATATTTAATCATTTCACCGTCCGCATCGTTTGTTCCGCGGGTTCCGGCTTTCATCGGATAGATCACGGGAAGCGCGTCCGGCTGTTCGATCTCGGTAAATGCCATATGGTTAATGCAACAGAGCGGCTCGCTTCCATCGGAGGTAGGTTTCATGAGTTCTTCTACAACCTCGGTGCCGTATTGCCACGTATCAACAACAAGATAAGTGGTCTGTGCTCCGTTGCAGCAGAATCTTCTCCAAAGGTCCTTCAGCCTTTGCGCTTGCAAATACGCTGTCTTTGGAGGTGGATAGTTATCCGCATAAACAACCTGCTTTCGATATTTGTCGCGCTTGTACTGTTCCTTATACGGAGTGAGTTTTACAACAATATCCGCGCACTTTGCGTTTTTCTTATCGTCAACGTATGAAACGTCATGCGACACAATATAAATGGGCTCCGTCTTTCCGCAGTGACGGTCCTCCATCACCATAAGCCTCTTGGAGCGAGCAAGAATTTCGTCGGTGATCATTGGACGATCGCCTGTTCCCGTGTAACGCACGTCCATCTCACGCGCCCAGTTCTCTGCTGTGAGCTTTTTTCGCTCCTTCTTGTAGTAGGATATATCACGAAGATTGCAAAGCAGTGCCGAAATCCATGAAATGTCCATGCAAAATCCATCATATTTGTCGCCGTGGATCATATCCTTCAGCGCGTTTTTACGATACGTGGTATATGCTTTGTTTTGCCGCGACGAGGCATTTGAAATATAGGACTCTTTCAGGTTGATGTGGCACCGATCGTCAACTCCACGGATTTTCCGTGTCAATCGACAAGTTGGAGAAATGTCAGATTCAAAATTTTCAATGTCAAATCCGTCCTCTCCTTCTGCGGCAATTTCCTCGCCAACGATTGCGGAGCAGTTATCGCCGCGAGGGGCATACATGGTAAACTCGCTGCCGTATGGAGTAGTAATACGGAACATATCAGATCGTTCTGCATTGATGTTCCACCAAGACGCCATCAGTGGATAGTTTTCGGAAACGGTTTTGAACGCATCGGATGCCAGCTTCGCAGATTGCTTTTGCGAAGGTGCAACGTATCTGATTTTTTCACCAGGGAAAAATATACCGTCGTGGTCCTTTGCAAGCTGAAGGGTAAATGTTTTGGTCAATCCGCGTCCACCCGTGATATAGGTGTTGCGGTAACGCGCCCATACACGTAACATGAGACGTTGCGGGAGCTCCAGCTTATATTTTGCAGACGGAGATCGGATCACGTCATAGAATAGATCGGGATAATAACGAAAGAAGCTGATCAAGAGCGCTGCCGACTTTTTCTGCTCATCCTCCAAAGACTCATAGTCGAACGCTTTTTCCTTTTCGGTTTTGATCCATTTCCCGAGCTTTTTTGAGAAGGTTTTTCCTTCACCGAAATACCCCGTTGGCATTTACTTCACCTCGGCATCCGGCACAACAGAAACCTTTGTAAGCCCTGCATAACGCTTTGCGGCAATCTCACGCTCGGTTTCTTCTGCTTCAAACTCTCCGTATTCATCCTCCGCGGCATATTGCTCCTCCAGAGCAGTCATGATCTCAAGGTCCTCGTTTGCGCGGATATTGTTCAGGATGTTTAGGATCATCTGATCGGCAACGTCGAGGGAATAATCGTATTTTTTGGATTTTACAAGATTATCGCGCAAAGCATTGACGGTTTCGTCGTAGGTTAAGAAAGAACCGTCCTCCATCAATCCGTAGGATTCCAACGCGGAGATCAAAGCATCAATTCTCAACGCTTCAACCGGCTTTTCATCCTTTTTTCGCAGCTGCTCGGCAGCCTGAATGTTGTCTGCGGTCTTTTGGAGCTTGTCAAAGTCTCCAACCTCGCCGATCGAGAGAAGGTAGTCCTGCGCCAAGCTGATCTTGCACAGGCGCCTTTGCACGTCCTCAAGCTGGGCATCAACCGTTACGCCCTTCATGCGCGCCATTCTCGCTTCGTACCTTCGGTCCAGCTCATCGTATCGGTCGGTTGTCATTGGAACATTTCGGTAGAGCGCCAAGACGCCCCATGCCTTTCTTTGCTGGAGAGTGCCTGGGAGCGCCGAGGGTGTCTCGGTTTCGTGCTTGACGTATTTTGCAAAATCTGTCTCGGAGAAGTTCTTTCCAAAAATACGCAAAATGTTTGTCACACCGTCAAAAAAGGTAGGCAAAACATCTTCATCGTCTCCGTATAGATCGGTTTCGATGATTTTTTTCAGATAGTATATCCAAATTCCATTTTCGCCATCTTCATCGGTGATCTGACCAACCGACAAATCCTCGGGAAGGATCAGAGGGTTACAAGGCACGTCATATTTTGCACAACAGAGATAGATTGCAAGATGCGGACCACAAGTCTCGCTGAGCTTTTCGTAGTAGTTTTGCTGACAGAAAACACAGTACGGATTGAGTCCGTTTTTCGTTGGAGATACAAACGAGTTGCTGCCGTCGAGCGGTTCTCCGCAGCAGGCGCAGGTGTATTTTGATAGTTTCTTTGCCAAATTTGTATCTCCCCTCTTAAAAAATTTTCATTGTTTCGGGTATTACCAAAACGACAAAAAAGACCGAGTGATCTTACATCCAATCACTCGGTCTTAAATGCGGTTCAAAAACGGCGATAGTTACCCCATACCCATAGAAAATCGAAAGATTGGAGGCAAGATAAATGCCGTTTTGATAGACTTATTCAGTTGTTTTGTAAAGAATTGCTCCTTACATTTGTGATTATATCACATACTCGATTGATTGTCAACACCTTTTTTAAGATTTTTTGTTATTTTTCACAAAAAATTCTGGTAGGTGCTCCGCACCGCTCACAAACAATGATGATTGGGAAAAAATCAGTTGCAATAGCCTTGATTTCTCTGCCGTGTCGCTTGACCGTCACAACGTCACCTTCTCGCACGCAGATTATGTTTTGACATGTCCGACCGTCCGTTTTGTGCTGACAATGAATCACCTGAATCTTTTTTTCTGTTTCAACCATCCTCTTTCCTCATTTCTGCTAAAGTAAGAGTGTAGCCAATCGTGTTGAGAACTGCCTCTGCATTTTGCAATGTTGGAGATGTGGCGCCACGAAACCAATCCCCAATGGTGGAACGTGACACCCCCGATTCGATCGACATCTGATTGACAGATTTTTCCGATCGACGAATCGTATCAACCACCAAATCAAGAGTGGACCTTTGCATTTCAACCTCCTTTTGATACGGGTGCAGTCGGATCGACCGCCTTTTCAATAAAGGATGCGGCAAGATCATCTAATATCTCGGTTGCAATTTTGGCAGCGAGATTATGATGCGCCCTTTCCAAAATCCAATCGAGGTTTTGGTTTGTTACCACAATTCCCTCGGAGCAGATGATCTCCCAAAGCTCCTGCTTGAGAGCAATGAAGTCGGATTCTTTCATTTCGCACCGCCTTTCTCGGCTTGCTTGTTTCGTTCATCGTATGATGTTTTGAAGTCAAATGTTGCGCCATCTTTTAACTCGTCAGTACAAATTGGAAAGACTCCAAGTGATACCATATTTCGTTCGGTTTGCGTTGCAATCGAAAGTGTGCAAAGGATACTTTCGTTAGGTATTTCTATTGTAATTCTCATTCCGCACCGCCTTTCAAAATCTCTGCTATTCTTTGGTAAATATCTTTTGCTTCCTCGCTCATTTCAAATGATTTGCACCACCAAACATCTTGTCTGCCCTCCCACACGGTTGCTATGTTTCCAAATGCTATCTTGATTTCTTTTGCAGTGCATTGTGAATTATCATTGCAGTATTTACAATCAAAACAGGCACAAGTTATATTTGTCATTCCGCACCGCCTTTCATGTGCGCTCCGCAGTTGGGGCAGAATTTGTGTCCGTGTGGGCTTTTGCTTTTGCACGAGTAGAAACACGATTGGCAAACGTGTCCGTAATTTACGATTTTTTGTGCAGGTACATCGAAGATAACGCTTGTACTCCACACGCTCTCGCTCTGCTTGCGGTAGCCTGCGTTGTAAAGTCGTGTTGCCTTGCATACATTGCAATCATCAAATTTTCTGCACTCGGTTATGCCTACATCAATACAATCTTCATACCTCAAAATCTCTGACATCTCCTCAATCTGCTCGTTCATCCGTTTCTTCCTCCTCGATTTTCAAAAAATCTTCAAACTTTTGCATAGCTTTCAGTTGGTTCTCGGTCGGGAATTTACCGCTTTTGGGTTTTGGAGTGTAGGTCAGGTGCTTGGCAAAGAGATCAGCAACGAATTTCCGTGCGTTTTTCTCGCCCTGCTTCAGTCCGTCATGATAACCTCGTGCCTCCTTCTGCGTTCCGAAGGACTTTTTACCAACTCCCTGCGATCCTGCCGTTTGGTTGCGCAACTGCCAGCCTGCGTCGGCGGCTTTCTTGATGTAAATCTGTTCCTGCTCGTCGCAGTCCTCGGGAGCGCAAACGCACATCACCGTGACCTTGTAGCCGTGCGGGTTCTTCTCGGCATCGTAAAGCCCGTGCTTTCGGATGGAGTTGTCGATGCCTTGATAGGTGGAAAGATGCTCGGCGATTCTTTTTAGCAGGTTCGTTGTGGCTTGCCCGATATACGCAAACTTGAAGCCGTCCTCGTCCACACGGTGAAAGCAGTAGATACCGCTTGTCTCGGGGCAATCGGGGCAGATTTTCAAGATACGCTTTTGATCGTCACGCTTTCGGGCGTAGATTTGTTTCCAATTTGGTTTAGGCATTTTCTCTCCTTTCCTCATCTGGGAACGAGGACGATGCCCCGTTCCCTATTTTAGTAGATTATTGATTCGACGCGCCGTCAAAGAAATCCGCTTGTCCTTCGTATGTAGTCGGGTCTGCAAAGTTCGCGCCGGACGTTGCCGCCTTTTTGGTTCTCGGCTTTTTCTCGGTCTTTGCTTCGGTTTCAACTGCCGAGGATTCCTCGGTAGTTGCCGCGAGTTCGTCCTCCCCCGTTCCGTCAAAGAACTCCGCCTCGGTTGCTTCTCTGTCAACAGCCAACGCACTTGCCAATCCCTCGGACTCGATCTCAAATTCCTTTTCCTCGGCGGTTTTCATTTCGATGGACTTGGGCGCGTTCTTCAAAAGCATACGGAGAGCGAGATTGCAAGCCATCGTGTCGAAGTGCTGAATCCACGGCGTTTCGGCTTTCTTTTCCTCTTTCCAACCGTTCAGCTGCTCGCCGCGCTGGATTTTATCGTAAAGCACGGGATCAAACGCCTTGCTGAAGCGCGTGGCGTGGGCAATCGCCTTGGACTTGGGAACGTAGATGCACTTGAAAAAGCCGTTGAGCAATTCAAAGTACGCATAGTAACCGATGATCGGCTTTGTTTCGCGCAGATCATCGTCCTCAATGAAGTCGATCACGGGCTTTCCCGTGCGCTTATCCTTTCCCTTGTATTCGCCCTCGCGTATCTCGATCACGTCAAGATCCTTGTACTGTCCCGAGCGATAGGCAAGCTGGAGTCTGCCTCCCGTCATGATCTGGAATTGTGCCTTGTAGGATTCGTAATCCCCAAGCTGCGCGTTCCACTTGGAGCCGTAAGGTACCATTGCGTACTCACCGAGCGCAGGCGACGGAGAAAGCTCCAAAGCCTCGCCCTGCAATGCAGCCGAAAGGACGGTTGCAGGCTCACACTTCTGCAAAGTCGGGTTTGCGCTGACCGCCGATACCACCGAGGCGATAAAGCGGTTTGCTCTCTTGGGGTCTTTCAATGTGGAATTGATCAGGTTCTGATACGCAGGCAACTGAATCGCCTGACTAAAGGTCATTTTCTTGTTACCGCCCTCCTGCTGGGGCGCGAGACTGTTGTTTACTGCCATTTTGCTTCTCCTTAAAATGTTAATGTATTTTGAATTTGAAAATTGGTTCTTTCCTCGCAGAGTTTAACGTATTCTTCGTTCAATTCAATCAGAATGAAATCTCTGCCATGTTGTTGCGCTACCCTTCCCGTTGTTCCGCTTCCAGCAAAAGGATCAAGAACGATTCCACCCTCTGGGCAACCTGCCAAGATGCAAGGTTCAATGAGTTTTGGCGGAAATGTTGCGAAATGCGCACCCTTGTAAGGTTGCGTGCTGACTGTCCATACATCACGCTTTTTCCGCTTCGGTCGAAAATCGTATAAGTGTCCGCTTTTGATTCTGTAAAAAGCGTCAGAATTTTCCGTGTACTTCTTTCCACCATATCTTGGAGCAGCTGCTTTCATTGCACCGTTTGCTTTGCTTGGTGTGTAACTTCCGTTTTGGTTTTCAAGGTTTGGTTGCGAAAGTCTCTTAATCGTACTGTCCTTGACAGGTTCCGCAATCGCTTCATCGTCAAAGTAGTATTTCGGGCTTTTTGTAAGAAAGAAAATGTACTCATGACTTTTCGTGCACCGGTCTTTCACACTTTCAGGCATTGGGTTATTCTTCGCCCAAATGATGTCACTTCGCAAATACCAACCATCCGCACGGAGCGCAAAAGCAAGCATCCACGGAATACCGATCAAATCCTTCGGCTTACAATCAGCAGATACCGTTTTGGAGAGATACGATCCAACGCTCCCTTTATTCGTTCCTTGCTTGTATTTCTTTGCGTTGTCTGGATAATTAGATGCACCCTTTCCACTTCCTGCGTAACTGTCTGCGATATTCACCCAAAGCGTTCCGTCCTTTTTCAACACTCGGCGTACCTCACGGAATATTTCAACGAGTTTTTGTATGTATTCTTCGGGGGTTGCTTCAAGACCGATCTGCCCGTCCACGCCATAATCACGCAGATTGTAATACGGCGGTGATGTCACGCAACAGTTCACGCTTTCATCTTCAAGCAATTTCAATACGCCCAAAGCATCGCCTTGAATTATCATTTTCATGCCCTTCCATATTTGATTTTATTTTCCACCAAAAACTCTTTGAGCTTTTGGAGTTGCGACTTGGTGCATTCCACGCGGAATGCGATTGAAACGGTTTCTTCTTCCTCGTCCGCAGATAGCTCTAAAATCGTTTCTACGGGCATTTGCTGTTCTGGTGTCACATCTGCCCGCATTTCGGATTTCGGCTTCTCCTGCAAAGCCTGTGCTTGGCTCTGCGCGTCATTTACTTGCTTTTGGATCTTCAAGCGCTCATTGTAAGAGATCGCAGAGGTAAGATCGTGGTGTTCTGCGTAGTGGTCGAGGAGCGCAACCTCAAATTCACTGCCGAGCATCCGAATGGCGCGCACCTCATCCTTGACACGATCGGCAATCTTCTTCAACTCGTCAATAATCTTGTCGCGCTTGGCGGTGCGGTTCGTCCACTTGGGATCAAAGACGCTCTCCCACGGACGGTAGCGCAAGTGTTCCTCACCGATCTCGGTTTCATAGACCAATCGGAGCGCGTTTTCCTTGTTGCGCCTCTCGGTTTCCTCAAAGGACTTCACTTGTGCGGCAATCGGCTCGATCACGGCGGTAAATTCCTCAACGAGCTTTTTCACATCGCCCTCAAATGCTTTCAGCGGCTTGTCCCAATTTTTCTTCACGTCCTTGCGCTGGGAGTCGATCAGTTCCATCTGCTTGCGGAGATTTGCCAGCGTGGATTTTGCATCGTCCACGGTGTCCTCGGTCACAACGAGGTTTCGGTACTTCTCCAACGCATCGGAAAGCTGCCGCCTGACCTCGGCGGCATTGGATAGGATCGCCGCAGGGAGGGCGGAGATGTAGCCATCGTCCACCATGAAGGCAACCTCGCGGACAAAGTGCTGGTCGATGTTCTGCGGCTCCTCCAGCGTTTGGATCGCGGCGGTGATGTCAAGTTCTTTTGCCATGCTCACTTCCCCTTCACCATTCGGTTGTACGCTCTCGCGCAAAGGCTGGAAAGCACGCGCGACTCATGCGGTGCTACGCAGGTGTCAAGCTCTGCCTTTTGCGGGCAGAACGCGCACCACGGCATCGCCCCACTCATGTCCTTTCCCTGCTTCTCGCTCTCGATGTACTTCTTCGCATCAAGCGACTTCTGTCTTTCGGTGTTTTTCATAAAATATCCTTTCTTTCAAATTTTCGGTTTATCCAAAGGTTGATACTGTGTAAAATTCGATCGTCCAATCCAAACGCACCACATCACATCAAGCATAGATGCGCCTATTCCCGTAAAGTTTGGTCTCCACGTACAAGGAAGGACATATGTAGGTTGACATTCCTGAAACAGTTTTTTTCGCTTTGCAGAATGCCAATACTGTGACTTCAACAACATTGCAAACGGTTTCTCATACTGATACGCTTTTCTGATAAAATCCTCTGCCAAACAAAACGGTGGGTTTGTGATGATCCAATCAAAAGGTTCTTGCATTTCGTAAGAAAAGAAGTCTTGACCTTTTTGAATGTCTGTCCCCCATACAAAGAACCCGTTTTTTCTCAAAACGTCACTGATAGCACCTTCTCCACAGGCGCACTCCCAAACAGTCTGTCCCGTATGAATAAGGAATTTTTCTTTCAGAAATTGGATCAATGCCTTCGTTGTTTCAGGCGGCGTAGGGTAAAAATCATTTTTGCGCCTTTTACCATGTGCACCAATGATGTTCAAAACATCTTTCATTGCTTCCTCCTAAATCCGAATCACAACAGGCGGTTGCCTGTCGAACTCGATATACCTCCAAAATTTTGTTACTTCGTCCTCAACGTATGCCATGTCAGCGCGAACCTCGTCGGCTTCGATGGTGTATTCTCTGATCTCGGCAGTGTTATCGGGAAACCGCAACTCTGCCGACAACACCAAGAAATCAAATTGCGTGATGTTGAGCTGATCAACCACTTGGCAAAAGTAGTTATTTGGGATTCTACCATCCCATTCCTCCAACGCGCGTTTGGATTGAATGAGCGCCGTCTTGCACTCCCAAACGCCGCGCTTGCCATCGGAGAGCCGCACCAACTCGCCGTCGAGGGTGCAGGTCATGTACGGCTTTTCTCCGTGGTGGTAAACGAGGAACGGCTTGTACTCCACCTTGTAATCGCGACGATGCTTCAAGGCAAACAACGCGCGAAGATGCTCCTCGGCTTCCGTGCCGTAGGAAACGCGATCGTCCTCGGAAATATCGTCTGGGGTCTTTCTGCCCGTCTTTTCCTTCCAAAGGTCCAGCGGTGATTTGTAGGACGCTTGCCCCATGATGATCGCCACCTCCGAGGCGCCGATGCTCTTGGATCGCCCTGCAAGCCAATCCTCACGGTCCTTATACTGAACCGTTGTCGGAGGTTTCCTGTGAAACAACGTCGGCATAAGACTCCTCCCGTTTTTTCTCGATCTCGATCACGATCCCTCCAAAAACGAAGATCAGACGAATCGTAATTCCAAACAGATACGCCTCCTCTGTGTCCTGGTAGGATAACTCTGCCGAGAGCTTTCGATTTCCCTTCTTACCCTGCTTTCCGCACATCAGATGCAGAAAACCCAGTTTTTTATGTTTCATGAACCATCCCTCCCCTTAAAACGGCAGGTCATCATTTGCTCTGAGTTGATCAAAGCTCGGCTGCGGTGCCGGAGAATATTGCGGAGCATCGTTTCCTTGCGCTTTCTCGTCGAGGATCTTAAATGGTACAATCTCAGATATGATCATACGAACATCATACCGCTTGTTTCCCGACTTGTCCGTGTAGTTGTTGTTTTCAATGCTTCCGACAATGAATATGCGATCTCCCTTCTTAAAATACCGCGCCAAATAATCAGCCTGATAACCAAATGCAGTAAAGTTGAAAAAATCGGTATCAGGTTCACCGTCTTTGGGGTAGCGTCTCTTTACCGCGATTCGATTGTTTACCGCTCGTTTGTCATTTGAAAGATGTTGAAGCTCAATATCAAAAACAATGTTTCCGAGCAATTCGAGTTTGTTGTATGTTACTGCCATAAATTTTCCTTTCAATCTGTTACTTCAAATGCTGCCTCCAGCATACAATTTTCACACCAAACGGTGTCCTCGTCGATCCGATAAGCATCGTCCCCGTAACGCAAACCATATCCGCACTTGGCGCATAAGAAAGCAGGCTTTGGTTTGTCTGCGTTCGGACAGCTCGATGGGCAACGAAACCTTTTACACAATATGCACATGTTCTGCTCCTTTTTATTTTCTGCCACTTCTCCATCGCCTTTTGACCAAATCTATGATTTTTGATCCACCGATCAAGGTTGAAAACAGAACGCCTCCAACAATGAATCCGATCAAAAAACCGATAAAAAGAAGTTTCATGTGAAATACCTCCGATCATTATAAATCATTGTTTGCAGTCCGAATCAATCTTTTAGGTCACGGGTTCTTGGGGAATGTATTTCTTTTTGAGTTCGGCAATTTTAGCTAAATCCATTTGCCAAAACCACACACCTTTAGGCTTAGTGAAATATTCCTCAATCTCCGCGAAAATCTCCCTTGCAACCTCGGCTTTGGCGTTTTCGAGAGCTTTTTGTGCCATTTCCATTGTCAGCTCGTTATGCCGTTCTTCCGCTTTCAATGCACCTTGCAACATTTCGACCTCGCTCTTTGGTACAACATCGGCGGTGTTTTGAAAGAAAGAACATTTCACGTCTGCTCCTTCGGCATAAACCAACCTAACCTTGCCGTTGCCCGATATATTTGTGTTATAGTCGCACAAACTATGATGTATGCAATTAGCGCAAGTTGCCATATCGCTTTCCTCCTTTTACATATTTCCAAGCGTTAATGTAGTTTTTACGAAAATAATTAGCCATCGTTCGTGTTTTAAGTCGTGCCATATCATACCTCCGTTATCTTCGCAATTTTAGATAAAATTGACAGTATCAATTCTTGTGGTAATAAACATTCGCCATAAGGACAAACGCACTTACCATCTATGTTTTTAGAGATGTGGCAAAAGTCGCATTTATTCATTCCGCACCGCCTTTCACGCAGTCAATAGGAACCAATCTTTTTCGATTGTTGGCGTAATAAACAACTGCAAAAGACTTGAAACATTCGCTTTGAAACCCTATGAAATCATTTCCATAATCGGGCGTTTCATAGGTTGCTGTCAGTTTTGTTGCAAGGCGTGTTGTGCCGACATATATTCCATCAAATTCTTTTACTATGGTCTTGAATTTGTCTATTGTAACATCGGTAAATTCATGAAAAGGTATTGTCACCACCTTGCCATTCTCGCTGTAACAAATCATTTTTTCGGGAGGCAGATCGTTGTCAAGTCTTGTAAAATCAGTGAGATCAAGAACGCTTATTCCTTGCCCTATGCGCTCTACATAAGAGGTACAATGTACCTTGTCACCTATTTTCATTCCGCACCGCCTTTCATATAATGCCGTGAAACATTGCAGAACGAACATCTATAAATCTGTCAAGTCCGTGCCTCTGTAACGCCTTGATATATTCTTCGGGTTGCCCTTTTGCCGTGTATCCCTCTTCTATCAACTCGCAATCACTCACTTTTGCAAGTGTCGGAAATGGATAGCCACAAGGAATTAACTCGTCTTTGCTATGGTCTACTCCGCATACTACCCAAGTTTCTCCACTCGGTTTATGCAATACTGTGTCATTCGGTCTTATCATTCCTCCGCACCGCCTTTCATGTGTGCTCCGCAATCGGGGCAGAACGAGAAGTTTTGTAACTGAAGCATACCCTTTTGAACGGCATACTCGTGTTTACAATTCGGGCACGTTGCTCGCCTATTCAGATCGCCACCGTCTACGATCCACTCCCCCTCGATCTGCTTGCGGTAGCCTTTGGCGGTCATTTTTTCTGCGGTTGCTTTTGGATCAAAAGTGCTTGTGTGGTCAACGTAACATGCACATAAATCTCTTGCCATCTCCTCGATGGCTTGCTTTTCATTCTCTTTCATCGTTTGCTCCGTTCCCCGCTTGCTAAAACATAGATTTTATCGTTCATGGCATGTATGCTCATGACATGCATTTTGTTAACAGGATTATCCTTCTTAATCCCTCTCACCGCTCCGATATAAACCGTCATGGTGTCTATCGGAAGGTAGAAATCGTCAATGACAATCTCATCATCCCTGTGCATCGCATGGATAAGTTGTGATACCTTCATAATTTACTCCTTTCGGCGGTTCTCTTGGCTTCAATCAGCGGCAAAAAGTATTTCTTTTCGGCTTCCTCGCGTGCGTGGATCGCCTCGCGAATATCGTGATAGCTGCCAAGATAGATACTTCGCTTTTGCACGTAGATAATAGCCCTCCAAACGCCTTTTTGCTTCTCCCAATACACGCCCTTTCGACCGCTCTTGTTATTTTTATAAGGTTCGGTTCTCTCGATTGCGTGAAAATTCGTCCGAAACGCCGCGTTAGTCTCGATCCGTTCTTTCGAGTTTTTGGAAATAACGTCCAGCGCACGCTCGCGCCGCAGGCATCCGCAGCTTTTCGATCTGCCGCATCTGATGGAATTGGCTTTGACGTTCCGAACGGTGCCGCAATCGCAACGGCATTCGTAGTAGAGAAACCGTCCCTTGCGAAACTCGCCCAGGATCGTCCACCGTCCGACCTTTTGACCAATCATTGTTTCCAGTTCCGCTTCTTCTTTGTCAACCTGCTGATTTATGAGTTGGTTTGCCGCGTCAGTATAGATCTCATTGATCTTCTGCTGAGCCGAAGGTTTGAGATCTTCCCAATCCTTTGGCAACTTCTTCCGATAATTACAAATCATGATACTTCCTCCAAAGGATTTTCTAAATTCCACGCATCCACAGCATCCTGCACCAAATATCCTGCAGGTGCCTTTGAACGGCAGCGCGGGCATTGAATGAGATACCCTTCATCCATGCCAAGATAAACACGATCGGTCCGATGCACGCGATCATATCCGCATTTACGGCATGGGTTGAGAGCCTTACGACGTTCGCCCATTATTGAAACGTCCCCCAATCCCGAATATCTCCAAGCAGTTCACAGACGTTGGCAATGTCGCTCGGTTTCGGTTTTTGCTCACTTACAAGACCCTTATGCGGTCTGCCCAGGAATTCATCGTAAGCATAAAAAGCAACCGTGCGAGCGTCACACTCAAAAATTTTTTTGTTGTCGGCATTTCGCAAAAGGATCAAATGATATGGCGATCCTCGCCCAATCGTTCGGTTGATCTCAACCGTAGGCTTTGGTTCTTTATACTCATCGCTATTCATCAAATGTTCCTTCAGGAGATTTTGGCTTTTCTTAATAATCCTATTAACATTGAGCGCCTGAATGATGTACTCTGCCACCGCCGCATTGGTGTCAAGATCAACGCGGATGGGGGTCTGATCCAGAATGTCGGTCAGCTCATCCACGGTAAAATCGTATTTGTTTTCAACTTTGATCATGTTTTCGCTCCTTCCAAACGGTTTATGATCTGATATTCCTGATCCAGTTCTCCGCCGCAACCTTCCATTGCGGCAAACAATCCCATTCTCTTACTTCGTTATACTGCTTAAAACGAAATGCCTCCACTCCTGTAGATTCGTAGTCCCCAAGCCGATTGCTGAAATACTCCATGATCTCGAGATCGGTTGGCTTTTCATTCTCGCGCGTGCGCGCCATAGAAAGAGATGAATTTGTTGTAGTTGTTGTAGATAAACCGTTAGGTTTATCTTTTCTTTTGTTTACTTTACTTTCCTTTACTTTACTTTGCGTATTATCGTCAACATTTTTGGAGTTATTGTCGACAGAAACCGAGTTATTGTCGACAGAAACCCAATTTTTGCGTACAGGAATAAGAAGGTAGCCCTCAAAAACCTCTTGCGATTCACGTCTGGATGTAGCTGCCGCAAAGCGAGATTGAATACTGGCGGAAGTCAAGATACCGTGACGATCATACATGTTTTTGTCAAAAAGGCCCCTTCGTATGCAAGCAGAGACCACCTCATTCACAACGTTGACACCCAACCGACACTCGTCTGCAAACACCAACGCCACGTCTGTGTCCCACTTGGTATAGTATCCTTTTTCGCCGTAGATCTTTTGCCACAGCCGGATCAATATTCCGATACCAACAAGACCGAACTCTGCTTGTATTAACTTTACGCGATCAGAGAAACGACAATCCAAAGAAAAGTAATCAAGTCCTTCTTTTTGAGGTCTTGGCATTACCTATCTTCTTCCTGCTCCTTTCACTTGAATTTTTTGTACCCACTACCAACCCATTTGTAGTAGTGTTTTTCCGGGCGCGCAAGAAACGCCCAAACCGATCCGAGGACGAGCGGGGTTCCGATCATCATCAAAATCAAGATCAATGCGTGATTTTCGATCATCATCCTATCCCCCTATACACACAGACTACGCCGCTTTGTCAAGCGATCATCCATGCAACGATCAACTGTTGATTTTTCTTCTTTCTTGCAATATCTCTCACCGGGATTGAAAGGATCAAAACCAATCTCTTCCAAATAGTCGGCGGTATGAATGTAGCCGTCCACATTGATACGGAGCATCCGCCCCTGAATTTTTCGCTTCAGCTTCATATCTCTAATGATCTTGGCAGCAGAATCGTACTTCATTCCGAACAATTCCTGTATATCCGCGATATGCAATGCTTCTTTAGAAAAGAGTTCTTCTCTCCTTTTATAGTCCATGATCAATCCACCTCCTCGCGGTAGCGAAATACATATCCGCCTGCGTGAGCGGTTTTCCGCCTGCAGCATTTGCGGATCGACTCCGCGCTTATCATCAAAAGTTTGGATGCTTCCGCCGAGTTCAGAAACTCTCGGATAAAATCGCCGTTCATATCAAACATCATGATCGGCTTTACGCGCGGCGCTCCGTGTGGGACGCGTATTCCCTCTCGCTCTCCTCTCAACTGACAGGACCACGTGCAGACGCGAACTCCGCCATAGATTTTGTATTGGTGAAACGGAGCAGGGATATAGTTTTTGCCGCAAACGGGACAGGTTGCATCGTGAGGCGGTTCGACCTTTTCCTGCTCAAACAGTTCTTCTTCCATGCTCAAAACTCTCTCCTCACTTGCTTGATGTTAACCGTGTGCCGATAGAGCGGCACATCGCTTGCAATAATGCGGCGGCGCGGAACGAGAACGAAATGCGTTCCGTAGTCGTAGCCGTCATACTCGTTCACGTCATTCCCGTTGAGCTTCTGCACCACAGTGCATTTGCCACGCGGCACCCATCGTCGCAGACCGTAGGTGATCTCTCCTTTACTCATTTGCTTCTTCCTCCTTCTTTTATTTCACTTCACAAGCTCGTCGATGGACTTTCCAAGAACATTGGAAAGCGCAATCATCGTGGCAAGTTGAGGAACTTTTATGCCCGTCTCAAAATGGTGGATTGCCACTTGCGTTACTCCAACAGCTTCGGCAACCTTCTGTTGAGACCAATTTTTTTCTTCCCTTGCCTTTTTCAAATTTTCCGAAAGCAAAATTTTTACCTCCTTTTCATTACTTTTATAACCAAACTTATTGACAAAGTAAACTTTTTAGAGTATAATGAAAGCGCCAACCAACAAAATACTAACAAAAATTACTTTTATCGGTGTATTTGGTTTATATAATCAATCCGACAATGCGGAAGGACTATCTTCTTCTAAACAGACCGAAATCTCCTCGGTCTTTGATTTTTTGATCGCCACGTTCAAGCGTTCGCT
Source organism: uncultured Eubacteriales bacterium (assembly GCA_905201895.1). Taxonomy (GTDB): domain Bacteria; phylum Bacillota; class Clostridia; order Oscillospirales; family CAG-272; genus UMGS1865. Next base: position 46,119 of record CAJKPX010000001.1, read on the forward strand.
TCCAGAATACAGGACCGTCCTGTTCTTCATCAGATCGGAGAGCTTGTCCTCGGCGGTTGAAAACTTCTTGTATTTATTTTTGTGAACCGATGGAGGTTTATAAACCCCACTTTTCTTCTTGCGAACACGGATCTTCTTTTTCTTCCCCGTGAAGTGCTGGGTGTTGTGCGAATACGTCTTTTTAGTCGGTTTCAATATAAAACCTCCGAAAGGATAAAATCATGGAACAAAAAACAATCTTAAAACTTCCAGATCAGCAAGATCGACTTCTCCGATTTCTATGTGATAACAAAGGAAAATGCTTTAACCAGGAGCAAATCGAGAATTTGAAAACAGGATGCACAAGAAAAGATTTCGGTTATCTCCAAACCAATCGATACATACAGTGGGATAGCGTTGGAGAGCAGTCATTTTCAATCTTGACTGACGGAGAAGTTTATGTTTCCGAAATTACAGCCAAAGAAAAGGAAGAAAAACGGAAAACAAGACACGAAAGAATCATGCTGTTATGCACGATCATTTCTGCCGCTTGTGCGGTTGCGGCGATTTTGATCTCTCTTCTGCAATAATCATATCAATTATTGCGTTACATCAGAAAATCAATAATTACCGCAATCACCGCAACTGCTGTGCTGCAAACGTTTATAATGAGCAAAATATAATAGAATTTATCTGACTTCACCTATATCCCCCCTCTCTTTCATCCACGGCTATATTATAACCTAACTTTTCTCCATTTGTCAATGGGGAAAACTAACTTTTCTGCATTTTGTATAGTTGAACAATTTACTGTCGGTTAGATTAGTTATTTTTTACAAAGGAGATAAAAAATGTTTTGGAACAAATTTGTAGAACTGTGTAATCGTAAAAACATTTCCCCGAATGCTGCGTGCGCGGAGCTGGGATATTCTAACGCTATCCCTACCAAATGGAAAAACGGTAGCGTCCCCCGGGACACAACCCTGAGGAAGGTCGCCGACTATTTCGGAGTCCCCGTTTCCTATTTCTCGGAGTCGGACGTTTCCGCTACCGCATCCCTTGCCGTCCGCATGGCACGGGACCCGATGTTTGCCGAGCAGGTTCAAAAGCGTGGCGTGCGCGTTCCCGTGTATGGAAACGTGGCGGCAGGCATCCCGATCGAGGCGATCACCGACATCGAGGACTACGAGGAAATCTCGCAGGAAATGGCGGCAAAGGGCGAGTATGCAGCTCTGCGCATCCACGGTGATAGCATGGAACCGAAAATGTCCGAGGGCGACGTGGTGATCGTGCGCTTGCAGGAAACCATCGAGAGCGGTGAAACCGCAATCGTGATGATCAACGGCGGCGACGCGACCTGCAAGAAGATCATGCGCACCGACGAAGGCATCATGCTGATTGCCACCAATCCCAAATACTCCCCCATGTTCTACTCCAATAAGCAGATCGAGGAGCTTCCCGTCCGCATCTGGGGCAAAGTTGTAGAGTTGAGAGCAAAGTTTTAACAAGTCTGGTTATATTATATCACTGCATACAGTGATTTTCAAGACAATTTCCTAAAATTATCACCGCTTACAGTGATTTTTGTAGAATTGCACAAAATTCAGGAGTGTGTATTATGTTTAATTCACAAGAAGTATCTAATAGAATAAAAGAAACCGCCAAGTCCAAAGGCATAGCACTTAAAGAAATGCTTTCAGAATGCGATCTTGGAATAAATCTAATATCGCATCTTGCCAAAGGACAAGCGGTAACTTATGTAAATATAGCAAAAATAGCAGACTACTTGGATTGTTCCGTAGATTTTCTCTTGGGACGGACGGAAAATCCCACGAGCCATAAAAATTGAGGAGTAAAAATCGAATAATGATGATATTTATTTCACTTATTGGAATTATTTTTCTTCTTTTTGGAATAAAGCGATTAGTATCTTCTATAAAGGAGAAGAACATCTATGCGGTCGTTAGACTTTCATCGTTTCTCGTTACCGTTTTAACGATGTGTATTGGATTTTTTCTTTGTGGAATTTGGGATATAGAGATCGAAAACTATAAAACTGTTGAGGAATATATTTTTCTTCAAAAATTGGGAGATATAGCTTTAGGTGTACTTTACGTTAGTATATTTTTTATAGTTTTATGTTCCCTCATTTATATCGTTTCTGTTAACATGGAACGCGAAAAAAATGAGGAAAAGCTCGAACAACAAAAAAGAATTGACGAGAAGAAAAAAGAGGAAGATGAAAGAGCCGAGCAGATTAAATTACAGGAACTGAAATATAGATTTAATAGTAAAAGCGCCGATCTAAAAAAACTAACTGACCGATATTACGGTGCGGTGTGTAATTATATTGAGAGCCTTCCGTTTAAGCCCTTTCTTGAATTGAATGACATTGAATCTGAATTTTCTCCTCGGTTGATTGTTTCTCAATATTGGAATAATTTAAGTGATTTATTGCGTTACTATATCGAAAAAGATAAGTTTGTAGCTGGTGAGGTAGATGGTTTAACAGATGAGATGAAATTAGTACAAGAAAACACAAGAATATTTGTATCTGAACTTATGGATCGTATTTCATCCTCATGGAACGACAATGAAACTATTTCATCTGCGGTTTACTTTATAATTCGCAATAATATCATTCGTCGGTATCATGATATTCTGCACGATGATGGTATCTGTACAATAACAGATCTGATTGAAAATATTGAAGGTTTATCAGACGAAGCAACAATGTTTACCGCAAAAGCATTTTATACATACCATTGGCTATATGCTAACGATATAAACTTATCAATTAAATCAACCTACGACCGTCTATCGGAAGAAATAGACAAACAGTATGAAATTTATTTATTACAAGCCCAAAAAGACCATTTCTTTTCTGATAATAATTTTGATTTTCAAGAAGATGAAATTCCAATGGACATTGATTCAGAAGATGATGCTGATATATTGAGTGCTATTGATATGATGAGCGGACGCGAGTTTGAAGAATTTATTGCAAATTTCTTTAAGAAACAAGGCTATAAAACAACTTTAACACCGTCATCTGGAGACTACGGAATTGATGTTATCATCGAAAACGATTTTTTGAAAATAGGAATACAAACAAAATGTTACTCCGATAAGGTTTCCAATTCCGCAGTTCAAGAAGCAGTTACAGGTATTAAACACTACGGATTAGATAAAGCAATGGTAATCACCAATAATTATTTTCAACCGTCTGCAATTCGATTGGCAAAAGAAAACAATGTTATTCTTTGGGATCGAGAAAAGTTAGAAGAAGAAATTGCAAAATAAAAAACCTCCCCCGACGAATCGAGGGAGGCAAAACGGAGGAAAATGGGCTTGATCACCCCACCTTCTGCACCGATAGCGGAGGATCTATCGGCGTGCTTGCGCTCTGTATCAATATATTGTAGATCAGATTCAAGATCGCATACTCGTTGTTTGTTGGCAGCAGTTCTGTGATCCGCTCGCGGAGCGCAATGAGGTCGTCGGTTTCCATTTTCTTCGTTTTCTCCTGTTGTTGTTTTTCATCAGAGGATTGTTCCCTCTTGCACCATCATTATACAGCGCCGATTTTGCATTTGCAAGATTCAAATTTAATACTGAGGAGGCTCAAATTATGTGGCTGGATAAGCTCAAAGAATTAAAAGAAGGCAAAGGAATGACCACAAAACAGATCGCCCAAAGATCGAATTTGCCCGAATCCACGGTCAAACGTATCTTTATGGGTGACACAGATGCACCTCGCATAGACACTTTACGGCAGATTGTAGCCGTCCTTGACGGTTCACTTGACGAGCTCTTTGCCGAAAGCGGAAGCGTGCTTGCCAATGATACCATGATCGCATTAAAAGCGGAACGGGATCGGCTCGCTGCGGAGCTGGAATTGCTGAAAGCCGAAAACACTTCTCTCTCAACCCAAGTGACAGCCCTGCGTGCAGAAAACGATCTCCAGCGCGTGAAGATCGAGCTGAAGGACGAGATCATAGCAACTCATAATTACTATATCAAAAATCGGTCTTTGAGCTGATAGCAAAACTGTAAAATATAATTTGGAGAATAACTACATTATGAAAAAAAGATTTTGGTGGATGTATTTGGGATTTTTCTGTTTGTTTATTGGAGGCGCTTTGGTAGTAGCCAGTTTTCTTGAAGGTGGAACCAACACAAATCTGATTGCCGGTCTTGCCTTGGGGCTTTCTTCTTTCATTTGGTTTGCTCTACAAACCATTATTGATTTGCTTTTCGAGATCAACGAAAATACAAAAAAGTAAAAAGTATATGGAACAATATTATATTTCCTCAACAAAATACAACCTGCAGGAACGGCAGACAAAGCTCAACGGAAAGGTTTACGATATCGTTTTCTACATCACCACCCTCGACGGTGTACGTAAGCAGAAGAAGCTCTCGGGCTTTAAGTCAAAGACCGCCGCCAAAGAAGCCTATACCGATTTCGTCACAAAGCACTGCACGCTTGCCAAGATCACACCGAAAAAGAAAACCGATCTCGCAGCGGAGATTCCAACCGTTTCCCACCTGTTCCCCGAGTATATTATCTCCTTGCAAAATCAAAACAAGGAAAGCTCAATCTACGATAAAACCAAGCTATTCAAAAACATCATTCTCCCCATGATCGGAGACTGCAAGATCACCGATCTCACACGAGAACGCCTGTACCAATGGCAGGACAAAATATGGGCAATGAAGAACCCTGTCACAAATGAGCCATACTCATATGAATACCTGTCCAAAATGCGCGGGTTCTTCGCCTCGTTTCTCTCTTGGTGCGAAACGCGCTACGGATACCAGAACAATCTGAAGCTCGTCAAAAGGCCAAAGCGCAGAGTTGCAAAAAATGAGATGCAATTCTGGAGCCGGGACGAGTTTAACAAATTTATTGAGTGCGTGGATGATCATCGGTACAAGATGATCTTTACCATGTCATTCTTCACCGGAAGAAGAAAAGGAGAGGTTCTTGCCCTCTCCCCTTCAGATATAAAAGCAGATTCAATTCTGTTTAACAAGACTTACTCCCGAAAGACACTCGACGGCTCCCCCTACAAGATCACAACGTCAAAGAACGAAAAAGTTGGATACACACCAATCTGCCCCGCTCTACGCAGCGCGCTTTCGGATTACACGGGAGAAAGTCCTTTCTTCTTTGGAGGTGAGTCCCCCATCCACGAAAACACCCTCACCCACGCATTTGAATCATATATCAAAAAATCAGGAGTCAAGCGCATCCGATACCACGATCTGCGCCATTCCTTTGTCTCAATGCTCCTGCACAACGGAGCAAACTTTATGATCGTGGCGGACCTCATTGGAGATACCGTTGACCAAATAATAAAGACCTACGGTCATCTTTACGAGAGCGACAAAATAAAAATTGTTGAGTCCATCACTTAAAGACAAAATCCCCACCTACTGACAAGATCGGTTCCGTGTGGATTTAGTAATATTTTTGGTAATAAAAAAGATAATTTACAAAAATCACTTAAACAAGTTCTCACAATAAAATGTTAAACAAATACAAAAATACAAAACAAAACCGATGAAATTTAGCGTTTTTGACTAAAATCCATCGGTTTTTATTGCTTGGTGGAGACAGCTGGGTTCGAACCAGCGACCTCATGCATGTCAAGCATGCACTCTAACCAACTGAGCTATGCCTCCGCAACGCTATATATTATAGCACATTGGTTGGCAAAATGCAATACCTTTTTGCAATTTTTTTGAATTTTTTTCAAGTTATTTTCGGCTTTTGAGATGAGAAAGAAGATGCTATGACCGCGCGGTTAGATCATTCGTCAATTTTAGCTTTTTTGATGCGCTTTCTCATACGGCGCAGGTCGCGGAGCATACGCAGGGTGTCGCGCACGATGCGCACCTTCGATTCCCCGTGATTGATCACGCGAACGGGAATCTCCACAATTTTGAATCCATATTTGACAGCCCAAAGAATGGTCTCAAAATCGAAGGCAAATCCATTGACCTCGCATCTCGGAAAAATGGAATCCACCGCATGCCTGGAGAACGCCTTACAGCCGCATTGCGAATCCGAGAGCTTAAATCCTCCCGCAATGCAGAGCACGCGGATATAGACCTTTGACATCAGGCGGCGCAGGAAGGTGTAGCCCTCGTAGCCGTCCTTTTTGAGGTTTCTCGATCCGATCACGAGCTCCGCGTCCGGATTTTCCTTGAATGCATTGTAAACCGCCTCGATCACGTCGGTTCCGTAGGCAAGGTCGGCATCGGTAAACATGCGAATGTCCCCTGTTGCAGCAAGCATTGCCGTGCGAACCGCATATCCCTTGCCTCGGTTGGGCGTATACGCGATCACGCGCACGTTCGGCAAATTCATTGCACGAACGGTCTCGTCGCAGCCGTCGGCACTACCGTCACTGCAAAACAGGATTTCATAATCCTCAAAATGCGCTTGCATATAGTCGGAAAGCGTTTGTGCGGTGGTAGCAATCACGCGGTTTTCATTATACATGGGAATACAAACCGAAATTTTCATAGTCAAAGCTCCTTGCGAAAGTAAAAAATGTCAAAATCAAGCTCGGTGGTCAATCGTTCAAGCCGCTCCAGCTTTTGCTTGTCTTGCGGCGACGTTCGCCAATAATAGGGGGTCATTGAAAAGAGTGCCTCGATCATCTCGCTGCCCTCCACCGAGATCTCGTAGCGAAGCGTCTCGCGCGAGAGGAGTGTGAGATTGGTTGGCAGGTCAGCTCGCCCGGGATTGGTGTAGGGATTTTCGTAGATCGCCTCCTTGAGACCCATCAGATGGCGCTCCCCTGCCCCTACCACGATCAGATGTCCGCCCGTCTTGAGCACACGGGAAAATTCCGCTTCTGCGCAGGGGGCAAAGACGTTCACGAGTGCATCAAAGGAATCGTCAGCAACAGGAAGCGTGAACAGGCTTGCCACAACAAAGCCCGCACGTGTTCCGTTTTGCTTGGCGCGTCTTGCCGCATAATCAACGCCGTCACGCGAGAGGTCAACGCCCAAAGCGTCGCGCTCAACCGACATTCGATTGGTGTAATAGCCCTCGCCGCTGCCTGCATCAAGCACGAGTTTTGCAGCACTTTCCGATAAAAGTGCGTTGATTCTGTCGGAAAGAGGTTGATAATAGCCTGCATCCAGAAAGGCTCGTCTGGCAAGTACAGCCGCCTTTCCGTCGCCCATTCCCGCCTGCGATCCGCCGAGATTGAGATATCCGCTCTTGGCGAAATCATAGCAATGCACGCGGCTGCCACTACACCGACAGGTCTTGCCGTCCTCGCTATGAAGTGGAGCACGACATACTGGACAAACCAGCGCTTCTAAAATTGTTTGATTCAAAAGTCAGTCCTCCGTTGGATTAGAATTGGAAGGCTCGGCGTTCGGTCGCTCAACAAGCGGAAGCTCAAACCAAAAGGTTGCGCCATCCCCAAGCTTGCTGTTAACCCCATACGCCGCTCCGTGCGTTTCCAAAATTGATTTTACGATTGAGAGTCCAAGTCCCGTTCCGATCATTGCCATTCGGTGCACCTTGTCCACCTTATAGTAGCGGTCCCAGATCAGCGGCATTTCCTCGGGAGCAATTCCACGTCCCGTATTCGAAATTGAAATGCGAACGCCCCCCTCTACGATTGTCTGCGTGACCCAAACGCGCTTATCCTCGCCCGTGTAATTGATCGCGTTGTTGATCAGGTTATAAATTGCTTGCAAAAGCATGCCGCGATCGGCGTTTACCCAAGCCTCCGACTCTGCCTCAAAGGAGACCCGAAAGCCCTTGTGCTTGATCAACGTATCGTATCGGTGCATCACTTCACGCACAGCCCCCGAAAGATCAAAAACGGTGGGCTTTGGCTGAAGCGCGCCTGCCTGCAATCTGGAAAGATCCAACAAATCGTTGACAAGCTCCGAAAGTCGCGTGGTTTCGTCAATAATCACCTGCATATTCTCAGGCGTGTTCTCGTCAGGAAGATCTCGCATCAGCTCTCCGTAGCCTCTGATCAGCGTCAGCGGTGTTCGCAGATCGTGAGAAATGTTGGCAATCAGCTCCTTTTGTAACGCATCAAGGCGCGAAAGCTCGCGTGAGGCATAGTTGAGCGTAGCGGCAAGCTCATGGGTTTCCAGGTATCCCTTGCCCGAAAATTCGACGTTATACCGTCCCTGTGCCAGAAGATTTGCCGACTCGTTCATGCGGATGATCGGATGAGATATGTGTCGGTAGAGAAAATAAACCATGATTGAGGAAAGCAGGAGAATAATTCCCGCAATCCAGGCAAACTGAAGCGTAAGTGTTCGCACGGTGGAGTCGAGCGGCTGAACACTCGCGTCCAGAAGAATCATATAACGGGAATCCCCGACCCTTGACTCCTCGATCTGAACGTATACCATACGCACGTTTTTGGATGGCACGCGGATCGGCTTGCCGTTTTCATCATTGAAATGAAATTTGTCAAAGAAATAGTCCAGATCAATCTCTGCATCAAGCTCGTAGCCTCCGAATGCAAAATGCGAGAAAAAAGCTCCGCCATTTTCACTTGCACGCTTGTAAAAATCACCAAGTCGACGTTTGTCGAAGGCAACGATCACGTTGCTTCCCGTTGCATCAACGTTCACCATTTGCGAAATGTCATCCTGCTCGATCCGATAAACGATCACACAAAGCGAATGATCCATCGCGGCGCTGTATGCAGTGAGCGGAAGCTCCTCCTTTTCAATATCGCGCACAAGCTCCCGAGCGGTTTCCCGCATCTCGCTTTGCTTGACCGATCGAAAGAACATGTCGAGCAGAAACACCTGAAAAACCCATGTGATCGCAAGGATCAAAAGCCCAAAGGTGACCGTGTAGATTGCGAGCTTCCATCGGATGCTCATAGAGCGCGGCCTTCTCGCCCGTTTTCCGACTGCCAAACAACTCCCCGTTCTCATATGCCCTCGAAGCGGTATCCAACGCCGCGAAGCGTGACGATATAGTTGCTATACCGCCCCAGGCTTTTACGCAAGAGCTTGATGTGGGTGTCGAGCGTTCTTGCATCGCCGAAGAAATCGTACCCCCAAACCTCGCAGAGCAGCTTTTCACGCGAAAGCGCAATATTTCTGTTTTTGAGCAGGTAAAAAAAGAGATCGTATTCCTTGGGCGACATTTCCACGCGCTCGCCGTCGATAAAAACCAACCGTGCGGTAACGTCTGCACGCAAGCCGCCGTGATCCATTTCTATGATCTCGTTTGGAGTCCGATCCGACACCTGCGACGCTTCACCGCGCCGCACACGCTTCATGATCGCGTCCACACGCAGCATCAGCTCCTTGGGGGAAAATGGCTTGATCACGTAATCGTCGATTCCAACCTCAAAGCCATTGATGCGATCGTATTCCTCACCGCGTGCCGAGAGCATGATGATCGGCGTTTGTGTAATCTTTCGGATTTCCCTGCACGCCGAAAAACCATCGAGCTCGGGCATCATGATATCCATGATGACCATATCAAAGCTCTGATTGCGGCAGAGCAAAACGGCTTCCATGCCATCTCCTGCCTCGGTGACACGATGACCTTCAAATTCGGCATATTTCCGAATGATCGTTCGGATGCTGGTTTCATCGTCAACTACCAGAATATGATACATCCCATTGTCCTTCCTTTCCTTCACAGAGCATTCTTATCCTTCCGTCTCCGTCTGATTTTTGATATGTGCGGGCACATACTCCCCAAGCGTTAGCTCGGTGGTGTAGGTTTGATCCTCACGCTCGTATACAATCGTTAGAACGTCCCCAACCTTGCATGTATCGGTTACCGACTCGAGCTCTGCTTCTGTTTTGACCGTCACTCCGTTGACCGAAACGATCCGATCCTTGTATTGCAGGTCGGTGTTAAAGGAGGAGGTCAGAACGTAAACACCAACTGTTTTTATACTGTAGTAGTAATAATTGGAGCGCAAATTTTCCGCTGTGACATCCCAAACCTGCAGTCCATGATCAACCACACCGCGCACGTATCCGTAGCGGATGAGCTCAAGCTCCACCTCATAAGCCGCATCAATCGGAATAGCAAATGCCAAGCCCTCTATACTATCTGCGACATATTTTGCATTGACGATACCGATCAGCTGACCGTCCAGGTTAAAAAGCCCTCCTCCCGAGTTGCCCGAGTTGATTGCGGCGTTGGTTTGCAGGAGTGTCATTTTTGTACCGTCGGAGGTTTGGATATTGCGCTCGGTTGCGCTGATAATCCCGTCCGTTACGGTTCCTCCAAGCGTTCCAAGCGGATTACCAATTGCAACCACGTGCTCGCCAACAACCAGACGATTGCTTTTTCCGTGCTCGGCAAATGGAAAAGTCTCCTCCTCCCGAGGCTCAATCTTGATCACGGCAAGGTCACTTGATGCGTCCCCACCAACGAAGGCGGCATCATAAACCGTGCCGGAATTCAGAGTTACGCTGATGGATTTTGTTTTGGCGGCGTCATCGGCAACCACGTGATAGCAGGTCAGAATATATCCGTCCGATGAAATCAACACGCCGCTCCCTGCCCCCGAAGCTGTTTGCGTGCCGTAAAAGGTCTCCACACTGAATACCACGTTGAGCACAACAACGGTATCTCCAACCCGTTTGGCGACTTCAGATACCGAGAAAACGTCCTCACCTGCCGAGCCGTAGACCGGGCTACTGTTATCGTTTTTTTCAAGCAGACTCTCGGGATTACTGTGATAAAGGGTATCGTCGTTTGACGCCCTCTCCAAATCATCGGCGTCATCAGATACCTCGAGGAGCGAATTCGCGTAGAATACTCCTCCAACTCCTGCAGCAAACGAAAGCGTGACGCAGAGAAAAAGTGTCAGCAGACGAAGCGCAATTCTCCCGCCCTGTTTCTGTTTTGGATGAATCGAGTGCCGTGCATCAGCCTGCACGCCCGTTGAAAATACATACTCGTAGGGTTGCGTGGAATCCGTCTTTTTTTGCTCACCAAAGATGTTTGTATCAAATTGACCTTTTTGTTTTTTCATAATACAAAAACCTCCTTTGGATTTCTATAAAATTGTACCATGGCTGTATTATAGGTGCAAAATGTGACGGTTGCATGAATGACGACCGAAAAAAAGATCGAAAATTATGATTTGTTCTTGTTTTTTGAAGGATATTTTGATATAATGGTATTACATCCTATATTATAGCACATAAAAAGGAAAAGAAAAAGAGATGTTTTCGTTTTTTACCGAAATTTTACAAAAAAATCACATAGATTGCTTTGCTCCAATCCCACTTTCGGAATGTAAGGTGGTCAGACCCTACCTTCTGGAGCGCTGCGGCATCTCGAACGGAACGGTGATCATGCTGGCAGTTCCCTATTTCACCGAGGCATGTCTTGATCCCTCTCGAAATTTGTCTGCCTATGCCGTTTCACGTGATTATCATCTTTTTTTCAAGGAGCTTTGGAACAACATCCTGCCGCAGTTGCATGAGCATTTTCCGTCACATCGTTTTGAGGGCTTTGCCGATCATTCTCCAATTGCGGAATGTGATGCCGCGGCACGCGCGGGACTCGGCGTAATCGGCAAAAATCATCTGCTGCTCACCGAGCGATATTCCTCCTATATTTTTCTTGGGGAAATCATCACAGACGCCGAATTTCCTTGCAAAACGCAACAAATTTCCGAATGTGAGGGCTGCGGTGCCTGCATGCGTGCATGCCCTGCCGAGCGATACGGAGGATGCTTTTCCTCCATTACGCAAAAAAAAGGAGAGCTGACCGATACCGAGTCGAAAATGATTCTGGAGCAACGCATCGCCTGGGGCTGTGACCTCTGTCAGGAGACCTGTCCGCATACCAAGCGTGCCATTGAAAAACGCACAATCTTCTCCCCCATCCCCTTCTTCTCGGAAAAACCGATTTCACGTTTGACGGGAGAGCGACTTTCCGCGATGTCGGACGAAGAGTTTTCGTCGCGTGCATTTTCCTGGCGCGGACGCGAAACGTTGATGCGAAATTTGAAAATACTCGAAGGAAACGAACAACGAAAGGAGACCTTAACATGCTCAAGCTGATCTGCGGCACCTCGGGATCCGGAAAAACCGAAGCGCTGATCGGAGAAATCCGACGGGATATTGAAAACAAAACAAAATGCTATTTGCTTGTTCCCGAGCAGCAGGCATACATCAGCGAGCGCGATATGACCCGCGCGTTGCCGCAGAATGCGGGGCTCTATTTTGAGGTCGTGAATTTTTCAAGCCTTGCAGAGGATGTGTTTCGTGAATACGGCGGTGTGACACAGGGCTCTCTTTCGGGTGCTGTCCGTAACCTTTTGATGTGGGATACCCTTCGTTCACTCGCCCCCTTGCTCGTTCAATACGGCAAAAGCGCCGCAGCCGACCCCGCATTGAGTCGATTGATGATGCAAACGGTCAATGAGCTGCGTATAAACGGCATTGATTCGGATAAAATGGAGCAGGCAGCCAAAGATTGTGAGCCCGATACCACGCTCCATAAAAAGCTCTGCGATCTTGCCTTGATCGACGCGGTGTTTCACGAGAGGAACGAGCGCGTATTTGGCAGTGATCCGTCGGACAAGCTTTTGCGTATGGCAAAGCTTTTGGAAACGCACACCTATTTTATGGGTTGTCACGTCTACATCGACTCCTTTACCAGCTTTACCGCACAGGAATACAGTGTTCTTTGTCAGATTTTGCGTCAGGCAGATAGAGTCACCGTGACGCTCTGCGTTGATTCTCTCCACTCAAAGCTCCCACATTTTGAGAGCACGCTGGAAACCGCAAAGCGACTTTTCAAGCTTGCATCCGAAACAAACACCGAGGCAGAGAGCCTTCTGCTCACGCCTTCCTCCGAACATAAAAATGCAGCGCTGGTCGAGCTTGAGAAAAATATCTGGACGTTTGATCTGCCTGCAAGCAAACGAGCAAGACTGACAGACAATGACCAACGCGCAGTACGCATTGTTTCCTGCGCAAACCTCTATGAGGAAACCGAGGCGGCGGCACTCCATATCCTCGATCTCGTACAAAGCGGCTTGAAATACGGAGATATTGCGGTGATCGTGCGCGACACGGAGATATATCGAGGAGTTCTGGACGCCGCGCTGGAGCGCTATGGAATTCCCTATTTCATCTCCGAGCCAATCGACCTTTCCTCGAGACCGCTTGCGCGCCTGATTCTTTCCGCTCTGCGAGCGGTCAGCCGAAACTACCATGCGCAGGATATTATGACGCTCGTAAAAACGGGGCTCGCTGGCATCGGCTTCAGGGATGCTGCCATGTTTGAGGAATACTGCGAAACATGGCACATTTCGGGCAATCGCTTCAAGGATCGGCATTGGAGCATGAATCCTGATGGGCTTACCACCGACCGATCGGCTCGCGCCGACGATATTCTTGCCGCCGCAAACCGTGTACGTGCACAGGTGATGGAACCGTTGGAGCGACTTGCACTCGATCTGCACGTGGCAAAATCCACCCGCGAGCAATGCAGTGCCATCTACGATTACCTCGATCGACTTCACATTGCTTCGCAGCTTTCCAAGCAAGCCAAAAAGGAGCTTTCCGAGGGTCGGCGGCGCGAGGCAAACGAAACACTCCGACTTTACCGTTTTCTGACCGACACGCTTCTGATGCTCGCGCAAATTCTTCCCGATGCAAATTTGACTGTCGACGAGCTTTTCTCGGTACTCTCTCTGCTCTTTTCCGATAGCCAACTCTCATCGGTTCCAAGCCTGCACGATTGCGTTGTGATTGGTTCTGCATCGACCTTGCGCGTGGAAAACATCCGTGCATCTCTTCTTTTGGGTCTTTGCGAGGGCGAATTCCCACGCTCGCAGAACGATGACGGCGTTTTCAGCGAGTCCGACAAGATTCAGCTGGAATCGGTTGGAATTTCGCTCGATTCCCGCGAAAAAGTCCGTGCATCGGAGGAGCTACTCTACGTGTACCGCGCCATCACAAAGCCGCGCGAGCACCTTTATGTTTCAACCGTTGAAATGCAGATTGACGGCTCTGCACGCACGCCCTCGCTGGCGTTTAACCGCATTTGTCACCTGCTCAACCGCAAGCCGAGTCACTTTGACGTCTCCGAGCTGCGCCGAATTCTCGGAGAGTCGCGCGCGGATAATTGGAAGCCACAGCTCAAGGCGTCCAAGGAACTGCCCCAAACAACACTACGGCTCTCGCAATCTAAAATCCGAAGCTTTGTGCTCTGCCCCTTTTCTTATTTTTCGAGCTACCGTCTCAAGCTGCGCGAGAAAAAGGACTGCCGCCCAAGCTATGCCGATGACGGTGTATTCCTGCATTATATTTTTGAAAAGGTTTTGCAGGCAATGCTCGGAGAGGACGGCAGACTTCATCTGCTCTCGCTTCCCGAGGTAGAAGCGCTTGCCAATCGCGTGGTTGACGATTATATCGCGGAGGTTTGTCCGCTCCCCCCCGAGCATATTGATGCCCGACTGCTGCATCTCTTTGCAAGGCTACGTCGAGTTTCGCTGCTGATGCTGCGTGAAATAGTGAATGAATTGCACTCGACCGCCTTTGTTCCGCGCAAATTCGAGCAACGCATCGGTGATGACGTGGGTGGACTTCCAACCGTTTCGCTGGAGCTTCGTGACGGCTCTCGTGTCATTCTGGACGGAACGGTTGACCGAATTGATCTGTATGAGGAAAACGGAAGAATCTTTGTTCGGGTGGTCGACTATAAATCGGGCGAGCATAAATTCAGCGTAGACGAGGTGCGCTCCGGTTTGGATATTCAGCTGGTGCTCTATCTCTACGCGATCTGCTCCCCCGATCCCGTAAAATACACACCCGTCGGTGCACAATTCCTCTACGCAAAAACCGAAAAGGGACAGGTCAGCGTGAATCGGAGCGGCTTCGTGCTGGAGGATGACACACTGAAAGATTCCATCGACAGCTCAAGCGATCACATTTACACAAAGAAGCTGACGTCATTTTCAAAGGATGAAATCGAGGATCTGATGCACGATATGCAGGATGCAGTTAAAGAAATTGCCGAACGTATCCTCGCAGGTGATGCGCAAAAAACGCCGTCTGAGGACGCGTGTCGCTTCTGTGCGATCCGCGCGCATTGCGATCAGGCACATCAGGACGGAAGGAGGTAACCGAACATGGCAAGAGAATGGACCCCCTCTCAGGAGGCTGCGATCACACTCAACGGCAAGACCCTGCTTGTCTCTGCAGCAGCAGGCTCGGGTAAAACCAGCGTGTTGACCGAGCGCATTATCCGACGTCTTTTGGACAAGGAGCACCCTGCCGAGCTTTCACGCATGCTGGTTGTTACCTTCACGCGTGCCGCCGCTGCGGAGCTCAAGGGGCGCATTGCCTCGGCACTGACCGAGGCGTTAACCGAAAGCCCCGAAAACAAACACCTTTCCCGTCAGCTTCTCCAGCTTGGAAGCGCACAAATCTCCACGATTGACTCCTTCTTCCAAAAAATCGTTCGCTCCAACTTTGAGCAGCTGTCTCTCCCCGCAAATTTTCGGATTGCCGACGAGGGAGAGATCAAAACGCTCGCCTTTGAAATCATGGAGGAGCTGATTGAGGAATATTACCGAAAAGGAATGCCGGAATCCGTCGGTACATCTGCACTTTCCCGCATCGAGGAAAACGAATTTGCATCTGCAATCGACCACTTGCTTTCCAATCGAAGCGACGGAAAGCTAACCCCCACCCTGCTTGATTTCTTTGAAGAATTTTCTTCCGATCCCAAGGGAATTGCCCGTCTTGAGGACTACGCCGAGCAGCTGCGAGACGCAGCGAGCATGGAATTTATGAAAACGCCCTACGGCGCCGCGCTACGCGAATATCTCACCGAGCTGTTCACGTCATTTCACTCCGATCTTGAAAAAATACGTGATTCTCTTGATTATGACCCGGATGTCGCGGCAAAATGCGCACCTCTCCTGACAAGCGATCTCAACTACTGCAACGCAATGCTCGATGCGCTTGACGCAGAGAGCTACGAGCGACTTCGCACCGTTGCAGAGTCCTTTATTTCGGGGCGCTTCCCCACCATCAAAAACAAGCCCCCACAGGCAGCTGCCTATCACGAATGGCGAAAGCTCTTTTCCGAGCGGCGGCAGAAAAAGGTGATGAATATCCTCGAGTGGCCGGCAGAGCTTTTGCCCCATCAGCTTGAGGAAACGGCAAAGCTTTGCAACGTCCTGCACGCGCTTTTCGCCGAATATGAAACGCGCATGATGGCGGAAAAGAAGCGCAGAGGTATATTAGAATACAATGACGTTCGTTCGATCCTCTACCGCCTGCTTGCAAACGAGGACGGCAGCGCATCCGATTTTGCGCGTGATCTGGCGGCACAGTATGATGCCGTTTACATCGACGAATATCAGGACGTGGACCTGCTCCAGGATCGTATCTTTGCGCTCATTGGCTCTAACCGTCGCTTTATGGTGGGTGATATTAAGCAGAGCATTTACGGCTTTCGCGGCAGCGATCCCTCAATCTTTGCAAGGTATCGCCAAAGCATGCCGCTTCATAACTCGCCGGAGGCAGCAACCGCCGACGGTATTTGCGTGTTCATGTCTGAAAACTTCCGATGCGATCTTCCCGTGATCCAATTTGCCAACCGCGTTTGTGGATTTCTCTTTTCAGCGTGCGAAAAGAGCGTCAGATATCGCCCGCAGGATGATCTTGCTCCGGCAAAGAAGGTATCCGAGGGTGAAAAAACGCGTTCAGAGCAACAGCCCGCACGCGTTGTTGTATTCGATGCACCGCCAAAAAAGAACACACAGCTCCCCGCAAACGTCGCCGAGGACGATGACGTTTCCCAAGAGGAGGCAGTTTGGATTGCAAACGAAATCAAACGCCTTCTTCATGAGGAAACGCTGAATAACAGAAAGCCGATCAAGCCCTCTGATATCGCCATTCTTGTGCAAACAAAAAAACAGGGCGGCACGATCTCCAAGGTGCTTGAGCAGATGCAGATTCCCGTCAGCGCCGATGCAGGAACCGATTTTCTCCATGAGCCGCTCATGACCGATCTGCTCAATCTCCTTCGTGTGATCGACAATCCCTATCGCGATCTTCCGCTTGCTGAATTTCTCCTCTCTCCTCTTGCGCGCTTCACGCTTACCGAACTACAGGATATCCGTGCTGCCGCGCCGCGTGTCAAGGCACTCTATGACGCCATGCTCACCGTCGCGAAGCAGGAGAACGATCTCGGTGCACGCACAACGTCAATTCTTGAATTTCTCGAAGCCTTCCGCGAGCGCTCGATAGGACTCCCCGCAGACCGTTTTCTGCGTCTGCTCTATCTGGACGAGCGACTCGTTCCCTATGCAAACGATCCCATCCTGCTTTTCCTCTACGAGCAGGCACGCGCCTATCAACGGTCCTCCTGGTGCGGTCTTTACGGATTTTTGCGTCACGTTGACCGTCTTTTAGAGGAAAAGCCGCTCTCGGCAAACGGCCTTTGCAAGGCACAGGAGACCGTAACGGTTATGACGATCCATCATTCCAAGGGTCTCGAGTTTCCCGTTGTGTTTCTTGCCGCCTGCGGCTCGGGCTTCAATCATGCCGACTCAAGAGAAAACCTGCTTTTCCATCCCACGCTTGGATGCGCGAGCAAGCTCTATAACCGCGAGAGCGGAAACAGCGACTCTACAATTCTGCGTGAGCTTTTGCGAATTCGCGTAGATACCGATCAAAATGAGGAGAGCATTCGCACGCTCTACGTTGCACTCACCAGAGCAAGAGAGCGCCTCTACGTAACGGGAACATTGCGCGGAAAGCTGGAGGGCACCATGACCAAGGCAGCACTCACGCGGCGCGGAAATCGCTATGATATTCTCTTTGCAAGCAGCTATCTCAATTGGATTTTGGCAGCATATCAGGAGCACGCTTCCGACGAATTTCCTTGCATTTTTCAGCATATTCCGCTTGGAACGGTTCAAAAGGAAGAACCTGACGCAGAAAATTTTGTTGCCGCCCCTTCAGCTCCATCCGCCACTTCTCCATCCGCAGCACAAGCCGATGAGCGCTATGCGGCAGAGGTTCTGCGTCGACACGCAGTCTACGAATATCCTCTTGATTTCCTGCGAGGACTTCCCACCAAGGCAGCGGCCTCCAAGCTGCAAAAAAACATGCTTGACGTAATTGACAGCGAGGAATCGGAGGATGCCTCGCTTGAGCTACAGATTCGCCTGATGCAGGCAGCAGCACCGCCCTTTGAAAGTCTGCTCGACGACCGCAAGAAGCCCTCTGCCACCGATATCGGCACCGCAACGCACGCCTTTCTGGAGTTTTGCGATTACGATAGGCTTCATCGCAACGGCATTGACACAGAAATCGACTGCCTGGTCGAAAAGGGCTTCATCAGCGAAACAGCTGCCGAGATCATTCAACGGGAACAGCTTGCGCTCTTTCTTAAGAGCGACCTTTTTTCGCTGATTCGCAAAGCCAAAAAAATCTACCGTGAGCAGAAATTCAGTATCTATATTCCCTATTCGAGGCTCACAACCGACCCAGAACGTGCAAAGCAGCTCAAGGATCAAAGCCTTTTCGTGCAGGGCTCGATTGATCTTATTCTCGAAATGCAGGACGGCAGTCGCCTTCTCGTGGATTACAAGACCGACCGCATCACCGACGAAGAACGTAAAAATCCCGCCTCGCTAAAGGAGCGTATGACACGCACCCACGGCACACAGCTTGCCTGCTACCGTCGCGCAATCGAGCATCTGCTCGAAAAAACGCCCGACCGCATCTGCATCTATTCCATCCCACTTGGCGCACTGATCGACGTTTCGGATTTTGACGAGGAAGCGCTCTAAACGCAAAGCACGAAAAAGACGCTTCAAACAAATAAAATGATGAAAAGCACTTGACATTTTCCTCGGTTTGGAGTATAATACGATGGTTTGGTTCCGCTTCGCATGAATCTTTACGATCGCGTACAACGGACCGAGGAAGGTGACTCACTATGCTTCATCAAAAGCCATATCCCTCGCGGCATTCGCATCGCTTTACAGAAGCGCTGCTGCATCTGCTGTCAATTTTGCTTGCATGGCTGGGTAAAAACATCGTTCTCACGATCGCGTTTTTCGCCGCCCTGATCACGAGCTGCATCGTACCTCCCGACGCCGCATATACTTCTTATTTTGATTTGAAAACGCTCACCTGCCTCTTTTGCGTGCTTGCGGTGGTCTGTGCGCTCAAAAACGTCAAATTCTTCACAATTCTGGCTCGAAAGATCGTAGATTGCACGGGAAATCTCCGCGTGGCAACGATTGCGCTGGTCTACATCACCTTTATCGGCTCGATGCTGATCGCCAACGACATGGCGCTGCTGACCTTCCTGCCGCTCGGATATTTTGTTCTGTCCTCAACCGGCAAGGAAAAGCACATGGCATTCGTGTTCATCATGCAAAACATCGCCGCAAACCTCGGCGGTATGCTCACACCGTTCGGAAATCCGCAAAATCTTTATCTCTACACGAAGTTCGCAATTCCCACGCTTGAGTTTATGCAGATCATGCTCGCGCCCTTCCTCGCTTCGATCGCGCTCATCACTGTGTGCTGTTTGTTCATGCCGCGCGATCCGCTCACGATCGAGGAGGAGTGCCCCTACCGACTGCAGCCCAAGAAAACGGTTCTTTATCTGCTTCTGTTCGCGCTCTCGATCATCATTGTGTTCCGCGTAATTCCTTATTGGATCGGACTGATCGTGATCCCCGCAGTTCTGCTTTTTGCCGACCGCAAAGCACTCCGCGCGGTTGACTATCCCTTGCTCCTCACCTTTGTTTGCTTCTTCATATTTGCCGGCAATATGGCAAGAATTCCCGCAGTAAGCGATCTGTTCTCCTCGCTGCTTGAGAAAAACACTTTGCTCGTCAGCGTGCTCTCCTGCCAGGTGATCAGCAACGTCCCCTCGGCGATCCTGCTCTCGCAGTTCACCGCCGACTATCAATCGCTCCTGCTCGGTGTGAACATCGGAGGCGCGGGAACCCTGATCGCATCGCTTGCAAGTCTGATCACCTTTCGCGAGTATACCGCGCACAATCCCGGCAAGGCAGGCAAATATCTGCTCTTGTTCTCGGCATTCAACTTCGGCTTTGTGATCCTGCTCACGGTCCTCTGCTCGGTGTTGATCTGATGCCTACAATCGAAAAAGACACGGTATTTTTGATGCACCGTGTCTTTTTTCTTGCTTTTTTTCAAAAATATGGTAAAATAAATGTGACCCTCCCACTCAAAAACGGTACTGTAAGGGTGAAGACGTCTTTCAAATCTTTTTGGAAAGGAGCGCATCATGGACGACCGTGAAATCATCAGCCTGTTTTGGGAACGCGACGAGCTTGCGGTAGCAGAAACGCAAAAAAGCTACGGTAAGCTCTGCAACTCCATTGCCGATCGGATTTTGAACAACCGTCAGGACGCCGAGGAATGTGTCAACGATGCATATCTTGCGCTCTGGAACACCATTCCCCCGGAGCGGCCGCAGCATCTCTCTGCCTATCTTGGTCGGATCGTGCGCAATATTTCGCTCAAGAAATACCGCGAGAGGACCGCAAAGAAGCGCAGCTCGGCGGTGATGCTTACGCTCGATGAGCTTGCCGAATGCATCCCCGATCCAAACACACCCAACGCGGAAATGCGAAATCGTGAGCTTTCCGGTATGCTTGACGCATTTCTGCGCAGCCTTCCCGAGGTAGAATGTAGCGTTTTTCTGCGTCGCTATTGGTATTTCGATTCGATCGAGGATATCTGCGAGCGATTCGGATTTGGCAAAAGCAAGGTTAAAATGATGCTGCACCGCACACGCGAAAAGCTACGAAAAAAACTGAAAGAGGAGGATTTTACGATATGAGACCCGAGGATATTCAAAACGAGCTCGGCAACATCGGCTCCGATCTGATCGAGCGAGCCAATGCACCAAAATCATACAAATCAAACACGCGCCGCAGAGTTGGATGGGTTCCGCTCGTGGCGGCATGCCTTGCGCTGGTCATTCTGCTCGGCGTGCTTCTCATGCCAACGAGAGGACCGATTTCCGCTCTCCCGAGCGGTCGACTGCCCCTGACGGGCACAACGCAAAACGGGCTTGAACCAACGCCTACGCCCGTTGATCCGTTCCTTCTGCTGGCACCAACCTACCCCGCCTGCGTAATGTATCCCGCAAAAAACAACAATTCTACCTTCCAGGAATGGAGAAATGCACAGGAGGCAAAGCAACGGCAGTTTCGGAGTGCGCAGGTCGACATGAACGACTTTTTCATCTCCACCATGCAGGAAATGCTGACCGAAACAAACGGCGAGAATGGCTTTTATTCTCCTATCAACATCTACGTTGCGCTTTCTATGATTGCGGAAATGTCCGAGGGAGAGAGCCGCGAGCAGCTCCTTGCCCTGCTTGGTGAGGAGAGCGTTTCCGAGCTGCGCCAAAAGATCCGTGCGCTCTGGGAGTCACACTACACGAATGACGGAATGTCCAAGCTCCTGCTTGCCAATTCGCTTTGGTTTGATAACACCTTCACCCCGAAGGATGACACAATGCAGCTTCTTGCGGATTACTATTATGCCTCCACGTTCAGAGGAGACATGCAGGACCCTGTCCTTCATCAATCCATGAGCAATTGGATCAGTGAACAAACCGACGGATTTATGAATATTCCTGCCGATGAGCTCAAGCCGAGCCCCGAAACAGTCTTCAAAATGATCTCCACCATTTATTTTGAAGCAGAATGGAGTGAGCCCTTTTATTCCAATCACACCGTCAAAGACACCTTTTACACAAGCGACGTAAGCGTCAAATGTGAATTTATGAATGGTTCTCGCTACATGTATTACTACCGAGGAGAAGGCTTTTCCGCGGTTGCGTTGCCTATGAACGGGCAGGGCTTTATGTGGTTTGTTTTGCCCGATGAAGGCATTGCGCTCAGCGAGCTTTTGAAAAACGGCGAATTTTGCGAGTTTATTCAGAATCCGACAGATTGGGAAAACAAGGTTCATGCAACCGTTCACCTCTCTGTTCCCAAATTTGATATTTCCTGCGACTCGGACCTGGTGAACATGATGAAAAAGCTTGGTGTGGAAGATATTTTCTCCGAAACAGAAGCCGATTTTTCCCCGATCGGTGACGGTCCGATATACGTTCAGAGATTGGATCACACCGCAAGATGCAAGATTGAGGAGAGCGGATGCAAGGCTGCAGCCGTTACGAGTGGAGAGTTCGCACTGGAGTCTGTGCCCCCGGAGCTGGAATTCGATTTTATTCTCAATCGTCCCTTCTATTTTCAAATTACGTCGACTCATGGCACGCCGCTCTTTGCAGGCGTGATCAACGATCCAACGCTTGAATGAAGGCGCTTGAATTACAAAACAAAAAAACACAAAAAGCGACCCGTGCGAAATTCGCACGGGTCGCCGTTTTTTATGCAAAATGCAAGGAAATTAAGCCTTTCCAACCGAGCCGAAGAGCTCCATCTTCTCTTTTACGGTTGCCTTGATCGCCTCAACGCCGGGAGCGAGAAGCTTTCTGGGGTCAAAGCCCTTGCCCTGCAGATCCTTGCCTGCCTCCACGTATGCACGGGTTGCAGCAGCAAATGCGAGCTGGCACTCGGTGTTTACGTTGATCTTGGAAACGCCGAGGTTGATTGCCTTCTTGATCATGTCAGCGGGGATACCCGTTCCGCCGTGCAGAACGAGGGGCATTTTGCCAACCTTCTCGGAAATTGCAGCGAGGGTCTCGAACGAAAGACCGGGCCAATTTTCGGGGTACTTACCGTGGATGTTACCGATACCTGCAGCGAGCATGGTGACGCCGAGGTCTGCAACCATCTTGCACTCGTTGGGATCAGCGCACTCGCCCATACCGACAACGCCGTCCTCTTCGCCGCCGATCGAGCCAACCTCTGCCTCGAGAGACATGCCCTTATCAGCACAAACCGCAACGAGCTCGCGGGTCTTTGCAACGTTCTCCTCGATCGGATAGTGAGAGCCGTCGAACATGATCGACGAGAAGCCTGCCTCGATGCACTTGTAGCAAGCCTCGTAGGTGCCGTGGTCGAGGTGGAGAGCAACCGGAACGGTGATCTTGAGCTCCTCGATCATTGCCTTGACCATGTTTGCCACGGTGGTGTAGCCGCACATATACTTTGCAGCGCCCTCGGAAACACCGAGGATCACGGGAGACTTGAGCTCCTCTGCGGTGAGCAGAACAGCCTTGGTCCACTCCAGGTTATTGATGTTGAACTGTCCTACTGCGTAGTGACCTTCCTTTGCTTTGTTAAGCATTTCCTTTGCCGAAACTAACATTGTAAACCTCCTTCATGGTTTCAAACGTATTTGCATATATTATATACCAATTCTCGCCAAAAATCAAGTCTTTTTTTCACTTCCCTCCGTTTTTTATAAAAAATTTATGAAAAGCGTCGAGCGGTGCATACTAAATGCAGAAAAAAAGAATGAGGTGATCTTGTGAATTCTCAAAAAAATGAGCAAAGACATTGGCAAATGACCAACGAGAGCATTGGAAAGCTCACGCTGCGTCTTGCTGCTCCCAGTGCCGCGGGTATGGCTGTGATCGCGCTTTACAGCCTTGCCGACGCATTTTTCGTCTCCAAGCTCGGCACCGAGGCCGGCGCGGCGGTTGGGGTCTGCTTTGCCATTCAGGCGCTTCTTCAAGCGGTTGGCTATACGCTCGGACTCGGTGCGGGGAGTCTGATGTCGCAGGCACTCGGGCGAAGGAACACCGAAGATGCCGCAACTTATGCGCGTATCTCTTTTTGGTGCTCGATCGGGCTCGGCATTCTGATCGGCGGAATCGGGCTCACCTTCACCGCTCCGCTGATGCGTATGCTTGGTGCGGATGCGTCGATTCTCCCCTACGCCGTTTCCTATTCGCGTTATCTCTTTCTTGCATCGCCCCTGATGTGCGGTGTATTCGTATTGAGTCAGCTTCTTCGCGCTGAAGGCTGTGCGGTTTATTCGATGGTGGGGCTTGTTTCGGGAAGTGCACTCAACATTCTGCTTGATCCGATCCTGATCACGCGACTCGGCATGGGAGTGTCGGGTGCATCCGCCGCCACCTGCATCAGCCAAGCGGTGAGTCTTGTTGTGCTTCTTTCGGCGTATGTTTCGGGGCATAGCCGTCTTTCGCTCCTACAAAAAGGCGAGCGTCTCTCTTTTGGCGTCATTCCGCGCATTCTGCTCCTCGGTCTCCCCTCCACGCTCCGCCAGGGACTGACCGTGCTTGCAACCGTTCTGCTCAATCATGCGGCAGGGGCATGGTCCGCGGCGGCACTGACCGCGATTTCGATTGTGACAAGGCTCTTTCTGCTTGCCTTCAGCTTTTGCCTGGGCGTTGGACAAGGCATGATGCCGATTGCAGGCTATAATTTCGGGCACGGCAATCTGGGGCGCGTGCGCAAATCCTATTTTTTTGCGATCGGAATTTCCTGCGGCGGTATGCTCCTGCTTGGAATTCTGCTCATGTCCTTCGCTCCGCCCTTGATCGCTTTTTTCCGAAACGATCCCGACGTGATCGCCATCGGTGCGCCTGCATTGCGTGCGCAGGGACTGGTTCTGGTGCTCCACGGACTCATCACCTGCACAATTCTGCTCGCACAGGCAATTGACAAGCCGATCCGCGCCTCAATCCTTGCAGGTGCACGGCAGGGATTCTTGTTTGTTCCCACGCTGCTTTTCCTCACACGCGCCTTTGGGGTCGGCTCGATCATTCTCGTGCAACCGATTGCCGACGGACTCACCTTTCTGCTCTCGATTCCCTTTGCCGTTTCACTGGCTCGGTCGCTCAAGCAAAAAAAGAGCGCGGTGCATCATGCATGATGCACCGCAGTACGGTTCAAGCACTTATTTCTTCTTGTTGTCCTTGGATGCGGCGGGAGGCGTGAGCTTAAGATCATGAATTCCCATCTGATATGCAACACCGCAGATCAGAATCGCGGGGATCGGAAGCAGAAAATAGACCCACCAATAGGAATTGAGCGGAGCGCCGAATGCGTGGTTTGCGAGCAGCCCCGTATACATGCCCTCGACCAGGAGCGCAGCAGGTGCGCAAACACCGCCGATCGTGCTGATAAAGGATTGAGGCAGAAGCTGGGCAAGCATCACAAAGATCGCAAGCAGAAAATTGACGCTGTTTGCACAGAGCGAAATCAACGCGCCCTTGAGAGGCATCGGCTTTTTCTTGCCGCTCTCCACAGAAACCTTATCGGAAAAGCCAATCTCCCAGGTCATTGTGTAGAGCAAAAACAGATAAAACAGGATCGCGCAAACACTCGTTACATTTCGCAGGGTGACGTTGTTCGCCTTTCCTGCGGCAAGCACCAGCGCAAAGCCAAAAATTGCGGTTGCAATCTGATTGAGAAACATTTTGACCATATTATAGGAATGGTCGCCAAAAAACTTTTTCATGCAGTTACCTCGTTCGTAATCGAATCTCTATGCTCAATATTATACCGAATTATGATAAAAAAAGCAACATCAAGACACAAAAGTTTACAATTTATCAACTAAAAAATCAAGATATGTAGTATAATAAAGGGTGAGATCGTTATTTTCGGAGGTTTTTCATGTCAAATATCATATCCTTGCAGGAGTTTTCCTCCCTGATTCAGGAATACGCCGCATACAAGCGCACGATCCAGGGATGCTCGCAAAAAACCGTTGACGAATATCTGCTTGACCTGCGTACCTTCTTCCGCTTTCTGGTTGCACGCGAGAACGATATTGACGTTGAGTCGGAGGAATTTTCCAAGCTTGATGTCAGCGGAATCGGACTTGTTCAACTCGGTAAGATCCGTGCTGAGGACCTCTACGATTTTCTCTATTATGCGAACAATCAGCGTGGAAATCAATGGTCGGCACGCTCGCGCAAGCTTTCTGCCATTCGCTCACTATACAAATATCTTGTGAACAAATGTCATCACCTCGAATATAACCCCACCGCCGACATTGATTCTCCCAAGCCCAAAAAGACGCTGCCGAAGGTGCTCTCACTTGAGGAGGCGCTCAAGCTGCTCCAGGCAGTTGAGGAGGATCGGGAGTCCCCCTACCGCCTGCGTGACTACGCCATTCTCACAATTTTTCTCAACTGCGGTGTCCGTTTGTCGGAGCTGGTTGGGATCAATCTCTCCGATATCGACTCGGAACTCCTCTCAATTCGCGTAACGGGTAAAGGCAACAAGGAACGCATGGTCTTCCTTAACGATGCATGTCAGACAGCTTTGCGCGAATATCTCGACGTCAGAAAGGGACCGAAATATGCAACGGTCAATCAAAGGGCGCTTTTTCTCAGTCGGCTTGAAAAGCGTATCAGCGTCAAAACCGTGCAAGCAATGGTTTACAAATACCTGCGTCTTGCAGGATTGGAATCCAAGCACTATTCGGTACATAAGCTCCGTCACACCGCAGCCACGCTGATGTATCAGTCGGGGCACGTAGACGTGCGTGTGCTCAAGGAAATTCTTGGACACGAGCAGCTCAACACCACACAGATCTACACACACGTGAGCAATAGCGATATTGAGCAGGCAATGGCGCAAAATCCGCTGGCGAAAAAGAAAAGAAAAAAATAACACCGCGCAAAGATCTGCAAAATGCATCACAAACAAAAGGTGCTGTCTCAAAATGAAAATTTGAGACAGCACCTTTTGTTTATTTTTCCCCTTTGGCGATCTCGTCGATAAAGCGACGGTCGAGATCGCTCAAACGATAGCCCTTGCGGTAGATGAGAACGTCTCGGTAAACCTTTGCGCTCGAGCGGCAGGAAAGCACCACGAGGTGGTATTTTTTCAGGATTTCCTCCGGAACGGGCGAGACCCACATGAAGGAGAACGGTAGCTGCTCGAGCAGCTCGAACTGACTTCCCCGCTCAAACACGAAGATACGCTTATCAACAAACTCGGAAAGCTCAGCCTTTTTGACGTCGATCATCGGGAGTGAGGGGACATAGGGATCGCCGTGCGTGATCTCAATGTAGTCGGCAAGGTCCTCCAGCTCAATCGTTTTCTGCTTGGCGAGCGGAGATTGCTCGGAGGCAAGCAGCATATATGAGAACTCTGTCAGCAACTCATGCTCGAGGTTTTTCTCCTCAAACATGCTCTGATAGTAGCGATCAAACGAGGTTTGATAACGAACGATACCGAGATTATACTGCTCCTTGAGCACGTTGTTGATCGTGCGGCTCGAGTTTGTTTCCTTATAGAATATCTCGGCAGGCGAATCAAGCGAAATGCCTTGCGCAAAATTCGCAAACGCCGCCGAAATATAACTCGATCGCGGAACGCTGACCGAGAGCTTTTGCTTGTGAACCTTTCCGTTTCGGTAGATTTCCTCTACCTCATCCACCTGCGAGAGGATTTGCTTTGCATACTGCAAAAACTCCTCGCCGTCGGGGGTAACCGAAATTCCCTTCGAGGTACGTGAGAAAATCGTAATTCCGAGCGATTCCTCAAGCTCCTTGATCGCGCGGCTGAGGTTTGGCTGACCCATGTAGAGATTTTCCGCAGCCTTGCTGATGGACTTGGTTTTCTCCACCTCCACCGCATATTTCAAATGTATCAGGTTCATTTTTTACCTCGGTTTTATCAAATTTCCTTGCATTTTTCGCAAAAAGTCAACAAAGAATACTCGCCACAACATCTGCGATACGAGCAGATGCCCTGCCGTCACCGTAGACGGCAGACGGCTTTTTCATCGCCTCGTATTCCGCCGAATCGGGGGAAAGGAGCCTTCGTGTCAGGTCGTAAATTCCCTGCTCTCCGCTGCCCGCCAGCTTGAGCACGCCCGCCCGCATTCCTTCGGTTCGCTCCGAGGAATAACGCATTACAACGGTTGGAATACCGAGGGCTGCCGCCTCCTCCTGAATTCCGCCACTATCGGTGAGAATCAGATAGGAGCGGGCAAGCAGGTGATGGAAGCTGACGATCTCGGGTGGCTCGATCATACGGATGCGCGGAACCCCTTTTAGGATTTCAATCGCAGCACGCCGTACCTCGGGATTATGATGGACGGGAAAATACGCGATCACGTCGGGGGTGTCCTCCACAATGCGACGCAAGGCACGCACCATGCCGCGGATCGGCTCCCCAAGGCTTTCCCTGCGATGCGCAGTAAAAAGAATCACGCGCATATTCTTCGGAAAATCCCAGTCGGCATAGGGGCGTGCCGATGAAAGCGTGAAACGCAGGGCGTCAACAACGGTGTTCCCGGTTACAAACACGCGCGACTCATGCTTTCCCTCGCGCAAAAGATTGCGTCTTGCCGCAACCGTTGGGGCGAAATGATAGTCGCTCATCAGCGAAATTGCCTGCCGATGAAGCTCCTCGGGAAAGGGGGCCTGCATGTGGTATGTCCGAAGCCCCGCCTCCACGTGACCGATTGGAATACGACGGTGAAACGCCGCCAAAGCCGCCGCAAACGCCGTGGTTGTGTCCCCCTGCACAAGCAGAAGGTCGGGTCCCTCCGCCGCCAGAATTTCATCGGTTCGTCGTAAAATCCGCCCCGTCAGATCCGATAGCGTTTGTCCCGTTCGCATGGTGTCCAGATCAAAATCGGGTCTGACAGAAAACGCCTCGAGCGCACTGTCGAGCATGGCACGGTGCTGCCCCGTGGAGCAGACAAGAACCTCTGATTCACGCCGTTTTTTCATCTCAAGAACCAGCGGACAAAGCTTGATCGCCTCGGGTCGCGTTCCCATCACGACCATAACCTTCTTCATACCTTCGCCTCCTCGCATACAATTTCTCTAAATTGTACGGGGCGGCGTATTTTTTTAGAACGCTACGGTCACAAACAGGCAATTACTTTTTCTGTTGCTTGCACCAGATACGCATTACGAGCTTGTGCGGCAGGAGCTTGGTGAAGAACACCTGTGCACGTACCGAAAAGCCGCAGATCGAAACGTCCTTACCGCGCTTCATATCGCGCAATGCACGCGTGATGACCTGCTCGGGGGTGAAAAATTTGTTGTAATACGTAATGGTGTCGTCGGTCACGGCATGGTCGAAGAACTCGGTCTTGACCCATCCGGGGCAAACCGCCATCATGCGGATGCCGCGCTTCTTCAGCTCAACGTTGAGTGCGCGGCTGAAGGAAAGCACGAACGCCTTGGTGGCGCCGTAAACGCAGATATAGGGAACGGGCTGGAAGGAGGAAAGCGAATCGAGCTGATAAACCTCACTCCCCGCCGTCAGATACGGCAACGTGACGTAGGTCATGGCAACGTACGCCTTGCAGTTGAGGTCGATCATGCGGTTCATATCCTCAAGCTTCATGTCCGAAAAGGTGCCGAATTTTCCGATGCCGCTCGCATTGACCAGCACCGATACCTCGGGCTTTTCTGCCTCGAGAAGCGCACGGTAGGCATCAATGCTCTCGTCCTTTGTCAGGTCAAGAGAAATCGGACGGATCGGGGTTTTGACCTCCTCGCGCAGCGATTCGAGACGCTCGGTACGTCTGGCGATCACCCAAATCTCGTCAAATTGCTTCTCGCGGCTCAACTGAAGGACGAATTCACGTCCCATGCCCGAGGAAGCGCCTGTGATAACTGCGATCTTCATAATAAAGGCTCCATTCTGTTTTATTTATGATATTATTTTACGAAACAATCATTCATAGCACGATGTGTCTGGGCAGTCCCCCCTCAAAGAGACTATGCAGCTCTCCTGCAATCAAAGGCGCAATATAGCGGCAGCAGGCGTCGGTGACGCGATTGCCGTCACGCTCGATCATGTGCTCGTCAACGAGCCTGACCTTGTTTGCCACGCTTGTAACATCGGTGTATCCGATCCCGATTTGATACGGAGATTCAGACAAACGTTGGAAGGTCAGCATCACGCGTGTAATGCCCTCCCCTGCCAAGCGAACCGCCTCGCTGCCGATGCGAATCGCCTCGTCAACGTCGGTTTTGGACAAAAGATGTGCGGCGCAGCGCTGCGGCAGATTAAGTTCAATCGAGCGAACCTTGCAGCCGATCCTGCGCTTTACCTCGTGCTCGAGCACTTTTCCAACACCGGCAAGATAGGCGTGTCCGTATTCGTCACGCGCATTCCCCTGCTGCGCCTCGGCAACATAGTGCCCGTTAGCAAAGCGCACGCCCTCGGAAACCGCCACCACAACGTTTGGATGACGCGAGAGCGCATCCTTGATATTCTCAATAAAAAGATCAAATGAAAAAGCACGTTCGGGCAGATACACGTAGTCGGGCTCGATCCCGTTGATGATCCGTCCAACAGAGGTGGCTGCGGTGAGCCATCCGGCATCCCGTCCCATCACCTCAATGATCGTGACCGCAGGCACGGTGTAAACCGCGCAGTCACGTATAATTTCCTGTGTTGTGACCGCAACGTACTTTGCTGCCGATCCGTACCCCGGGGTGTGATCGGTTTGCACCAGATCGTTGTCAATTGTTTTGGGAATTCCCAAAATCATCATTTCATAGCCAACGGATCGGGTAAATTCCGATAGCTTTGCCACCGTGTCCATTGAGTCATTTCCGCCAATATAGAAAAAATAGCGGATGTCATACTTTTGAAAGAGCGACAAAATACGAAAATATATCTCGTCACCCGTTTCGATTACAGGTAGCCTTTTCCGACACGTGCCAAGTGCCGACGCAGGAGTACGTTCCAGCATTTCCAATTTTTCGTCACGGTCGAAAAGCTCTGTCAGGTCAATCATTTCCTCCCTCAAAAAGCCCTCGATGCCGTTCCGCATGCCATAAAGCCTGCGGATCCGTCCTCCGTGCCTACTGTCTCTTACGCCGCGAATCACCCCAGAAAGAGTAGCATTCATTACCGCCGTTGGCCCTCCACTTTGTCCAACGATCGCATTGCCGAGCAATTGGTTCATTATTCAGTTGTGTTCCTTTCTTTTATTTATTTTTTTAGGACGTACTTATTATATCATATGATGCCCGTTTTTGTCAATAAAAAGTCCCAAAAAAGGACAATCCCGCGCAAATGAATCAAAATAGTACAGGCAAAATCGAAACGAGAGTCTCATATACTAAACAAAAAAACGGGGGTGAAACACGTGCTCGTTACGTTATTTGCATTTTTAACTCGCATCATGCATTTGATCCTAGGGGTGGAAACACCGCAAAGCTTCCCACCGCCACTTCCACCCGAGGAGGAGCGCGATTGCTTTTTGCGTGCCGAGACAGGGGACGAGGAGGCTCGCCAGCAGCTGATCCTGCGCAATTTGCGCCTGGTCTCGCATATCGTGCGCAAATATTATTCTACGGCGCGCAATTCGGAGGATCTGGTCTCAATCGGAACGATCGGACTTGTTAAGGCGGTTGATACATTCAGCATCCGCAACGGTGCGCGCTTTGCAACCTACGCAGCAAAATGCATTCAAAACGAAATTCTGATGCATTTTCGCTCACAAAAAAAGCTTTCCTCCGAAATCTCAATCAACGAAACGATCGACGTTGACCGCGACGGCAATCCTCTGACCTACATCGACGTGATCTGCAGCGACGAGGATATTGCCGAGGAGGTGGATAAAAAAATCATGACGGGCAGGATGCTGCACTACATGGAGGTTGCCCTCACGCCGCGCGAGCGATGCATTCTCACCATGCGCTACGGACTTTGCGGTGTTACGGCACAAACGCAGCGCGAAATTGCCGCCTCGCTTCACATTTCCCGTTCATACGTATCCAGGCTTGAAAAAAGCGCGATTGAAAAGCTGCGAAAGGCAATGGAAGTGGAGATCTGAATTTGATTTTGATTTCTTGCTTTTTTCTAAAAAAACATTGCAAAATGCGGCACTTTCTGCTATAATAAGGAAGAATAAAAAAGAGAGGAATGAGTTTTGATTATGAGAATGAGAAGAAAAAAGCACGGAGCCGAGCGAATTGCCGCGTGCTCCGAAATTCTGATTGAAATTCCCGAGCTACTCCCCGTTGATCCCGCCTCCTTTTTCTCCGCAAAAAAGCCAATCCATCTCGAAATCGGCTGCGGAAAGGGCGATTTTGCGGTTGGAATGGCAGCAAAGCATCCCGAGAGCAACTTTATTGCAATGGAGCGTGTGCCCGACGTTGCATGTCTCGCCCTGGAAAAGGCAATGCGTGCGGCAGACAACCGCGAGGATAATCTGCGCTTTTTGATCGGAGATGCAAAAAATCTGACCGAATGGTTCCCACCGCACTCGGTTGAATGTATCTATCTCAATTTCAGCGATCCCTGGCCCAAAAAGGGATACGCAAAGCGCCGCCTGACGCACGCAGGATTTTTAGAGCTTTATCGCTCGATTCTGATCCCCGGCGGTCTTTTGCGACTGAAAACCGATAACGAGGGACTGTTCGATTTCAGTCTGGAACAGTTTTCCGAGTGCGGTCTTGAAATTGAATGGCAAACACGCGATCTGCACGCTTCCGAGAAGGCGTGCGGCAACGTCATGACCGAATACGAGCGTAATTTCTCCGAGCGCGGTCAGGTCATTTATTCCGCATGGGTACGCTTTCCCGCAAAAGGAGTGTGACGGCATGCTCAAGGACCTGATTTTGGCGTCCAGAAGCTACCGCAGCTTCGATCCATCGGTGAAAATCGACCGAAACAGTCTGCTCGATTGGGTGGACTGCGCACGCCTCTCGCCCTCCAGCATCAATCTGCAGATGCTCAAGTTCCGACTCGTGACCGACAGCGCAGAATGTAACTCGATGCTTAAGGGCACGCGTTGGGCAGGCAAGATCAAGGATCAAAGGCTACCGCCTGATGGACACGCGCCTGCGGCATATATCGTGATCTGTGCCGACAACCGCGTGATCGCAACTGCCGAGAAATTTCAGAAGGACGTTGGCATCTGTGCGCAGTCGATCATGCTGGCAGCTGCGGAAGCGGGCTTTGGCGGATGCATGATCGGCTCGTTCTCCCCCGATGAGGTGGCGAGTATGCTCGCACTTCCCGATAGTGTGGTGCCGCAGCTGGTGCTTGCCCTCGGAAAGCCCGACGAGTGCGTTCGGATCACCGATGCCGCAGAGGACGGATCGGTGACCTATTACCGCGAAAACGGTATCCATTACGTTCAAAAAAGAGCATTGAAGGATCTGATTCTCAAATGAAAAAGACGAATGAAAAAGATGAGATTTCGGGCGTTCTGATCGTGCGGAAGCACATGGGCGTCACCTCACACGATATTGTGAACAAAATCCGCCGCCTTTACGGCACGCGCCGCGTTGGGCATACGGGCACTCTTGATCCGATGGCAACGGGAGTTTTGGTAGTGCTGATCGGCAGAGCCGCAAAGGCAGCCGAATATCTTGCAACCGACTCCAAGCGCTATCGCGCACGCTTGCGCCTCGGCATCACCACCGACACTGAAGACACCACGGGAGAGGTTCTCACCCGCTCCGCGCAGCTGCCAAATAATACCGAGCTACAAGCAATTTTGCCTGGATTTCGCGGCAAAATCCAACAAATTCCGCCGATGTACAGTGCCTTGAAGGTGAACGGACGCAAGCTGGTTGATCTGGCGCGCGAGGGCGTTGTGATTGAGCGACAGGCTCGCGAGATCGAAGTTTTCGCGCTTTCTGCAGAGCTGACCGACACGCCGTCGGATTACATTCTGGAGGTGCATTGCTCGGGCGGAACCTATATCCGCACGCTCTGTGCCGACATCGGTGCGGCTCTTGGATGCGGCGGAGCAATGGCTGAGCTGGAGCGCACCGAAACGGGTGGCTTTTCAATCGAGCAGGCTTACACGGTCGATCAGCTTGAGGCAATGCAGCCCGAGGAGCGCGCCGCGTTGCTCATTCCAACAGAATCGCTCTTTCTCCCCTACCCTGCCGTAACGCTCCCCACCTTTTATGAGCGGCTCTGTCGCAGCGGATGTGAGATCTATCTCAAAAAAATACGGCAATCGCTTGATATTGGTGTACGTGTCCGTCTTTACACCGAGCAAGGACTATTCTTTGCCCTCGGCGAGGTGCGAGAATACCCCGACGGTGCGGCAATCAAAGCGATCAAAACATTCTCTTTGGATTAACCAAGAAAAGGAGCATCAAATGACTCAGTCAGATTTTTTCGGGACTGCAAAATGGGTAGGAGTCTCCGAGCGCGCGAGCGACACCTTTTCGGTTTTGCGCGGTCACTTTTTGATTGAACGCGCAGATCGAGTGACACTCAACGTGCTTGGACTCGGATTTTTCAAATGCTATATCAACGGAATATGCGTCAACCCCGACACGTTTCTGCCGCTTTCCTCCGATTTTGAGAGCGGATGCGATCCGATTGATGAGGAGCTTTCGGGGCATCGGGTATACGTGCCCTCTTTCGATATCACTCCGCTTGTCCGTGCGGGTGACAACGTGATCGCGATCCACTTCGGCGGCGGCTGGGACACCCATCCCAGCCGTACCTTCGGTCTGCCAAAGGCGATCTACCGCATCATGGCTGAGAATGAAGGAAAAATCGCCTTTTTTGAGTCGGACGAGACCTGTCGAATTGGAGGTTCCTTTGTGGAGTCCTACCAATTTGTCCGCTATGAAAAACACGATTACCGCATCGAGGACGCTTGGAAAAGCCTTGATTTTGATGACCGTGCGTGGAAATTCGCCACGGTATGCGAGGGACTTGACACCGAATATTGCAGCACGGACTGCCCTGCTGACGCACTCATTCGCACGCTTGAGCCAAAGCGTATTGGAAACGGTGCGGAGGGCATTGTTTACGATTGCGGCATCAACACCTCGGGCTATCCCGTGCTCACGCTCCAAGCCGCACGCGGCGAGCGCGTTTGTATCCGTTTTTCGGAGGCGCTCGCGCCAAACGGAACACTCGATCCCACCCACATGCACAAGCAGGAGTTCTCAATCGTTTCCGGCGGTGCGTGCGACCGCACCGTCCAGCCTGAATTCACCTGGTTTGGCTTTCGGTATTTTGAGGTGATTGGCAATGCAACTCCAATCGGCGTCAAGGAAATCCACGCCGATATTTCACCGAGCTCCTCCTTCACCTGCGACAATGAAACGCTCAATTGGATCTATCGCACCTTTTTGCATACCATGCTCACAAATATGCACACGGGACATCCATCGGATTGCCCACATCTTGAGCGCCGAGGCTACACGGGCGACGGGCAGTTGACCTGCCACGCCGTGCTGACCACGCTCAACGCGAAAAGCTTTTACGAGAAATGGCTGCAGGATATCGCTGATTCCCAGGACAAGCTCACGGGACATATTCAGTACACCGCCCCCTATCTGAGAAGCGGTGGCGGGCCCGGCGGCTGGGGCTGCGCGATCATTGAGGTCGCCTATCAGCTCTACTGTCACTACGGTGATCGGGAAATTTTATCCCGCTACTATGAAAACATGCGTCGGTATCTCGACTATCTCGATGCGCATTCCGAGTTTGAACTCGTGACGAGCGATAAGGATGGGGAGTGGTGTTTGGGCGACTGGTGCGGTCCCAATATTCTCTACCCCGAGCTTGAGATCCTCTCTCATCGCCAGCAGGTCATGCTCCCCGCTCCGATGGTGAACACTTATTTTATGGTCAAGTCCCTCGGCAGAATGTGCGAGATCGCGCGGGTCATCGGAAGGGACTCCGACGTGCGCGAATACGAAGAAAAAGCAGCGTTGCGCAAGAACGCGATCCGTGCCGCCTATTTCAACACCTTTGACGGCAATTTCATCATGAACGTGCAAGGTGCCAACACATATGCCGTTGATCTGGGACTTGGAAATGAAAAAACCTACCCCAACACAGTTGCATACTATAAAAAGCTTGGGCACTACGACACAGGAATTTTTGCAACCGATATTCTCACCCGCATCCTTTTTGAGCGCGGAGACGCCGATCTGGCGCTCGATCTGCTCACAAACAACGGTGCGCAGGGCTTTGCACATTGGAAGGAAAATGGAGCCACGACCTTTCACGAATACTGGGACAGCAACCGCAGTCGATCTCACAACCATCCCATGTTTGGCGCTCCCGTTGCCTATTTCTTTGAGTATCTGTTGGGAATCCGTCAAGCCTCTGGCTCGGCAGGCTACAAAAGCCTCGTGATCGCACCGCAGGGTGTTTCGCGCTTCGATTTTATGCGAGGATCAATGCAAACGCCGCACGGCAACGTTTCGGTAGAATACAAAAAGCAGGCAGACGGCATACATTTTTCGGTGCACGTGCCAAGCGGCGTGCGTGCGCAATTCCAATACAACGGACGTCAAATTGACTTGATCGGCGGCAAGACGGCAAGCTTTACGCTTTGATTTAAACCAAAAAGAGAGACACTCGGCATCAGCCGATCGTCTCTCTCTTTTTGTTATATCCTTTTATGATCAGCCCTCAAGCTTTTCGAGAAGCCCCGTTGCATGCTGCTTGATGAGCGCGGCATAATAGGTGACAACGATCACCTCAAGTGCATGGTTGAGGCGATCGCGTGCACCCGGCACGGGCTCGGTGTAGTCTGCCGTAACAGCCTCTACTGCGGTGTGAACCGAGGAGAGCGAGCAGGATGTGTCCATCATGTTTTGAAGAATTCTGCAAATATAGTCATACAGAATCGAATCCGAGATGATATCGTCGGAGGCATCGCCCACCTTACCGTTGATGTAATGGATCAAAAATGCGATCTTATCGAGCTGCATACAGGAGCGCAGCATATTGATGATTAGAATGTGCGCCACCTGATCAATATCGTATTTTTTCAGCTTACTGTTAACCACCCAGCCGCGCTTGGTCCAGTTTTGCAGGGTGGAGCTGTCAATTCCCGAGATATCACGAATTTGCGTGAGCATCACGCCGTCACTGATGAAAAAGACCTTTCGCAAAAATTCAAGTCCCGTGAGGTTGTCCATGTCCGACTTTTTGAGCTTGGTTCCGGGGATATAGTCATCGTGAAACTTCAGTATCAAAGCATTTTCTCCTTTTTTCTTCATTTCTTTTTTACGCATATATTTTATCATGCAATCGCTTGATTGTCAAGTGTTTTTTTATGAATGTTAAATATTTTTTTGTGAAAATATTTTCGTTTGATTGTATTATCAAACGGTCATAAGGCTGTATCATGCAATAAAAAAGCGTCTGTTGAAGGCAAAAGCCCCCAACAGACGCCGTTTTTTTTGCAATCAGGCGCGAAGCGACGCAAGAATCTCCTCAAAGCGTGCGATATCCTCTCGGCGCGTTGCCCAGCTCGTTGCAAAGCGCACAACGGTGTGAGAATCGTCGTAGCGCTCCCAGAAGCCGAAGCGAACCTGCTCGGACAGTTTTTGGTAGGTCTTGTTATCCAGCACAATAAAAATCTGATTGGTTGGCGAATCGAGGAAGAAGGAATAGCCTGCCTCGGAGAAAATTTGCTTGAGCATCTCTGCCATTTCAATTGCGTGGCGGCTGATCTTAAAATAAAGATCATCGGTAAAAAGCGTATCAAACTGCACTCCGAGAAGTCGCCCCTTGGCAAGAAGCGCACCGTGCTGCTTGATCTTGGTGAAGAATTTTCTCGGTGCCCTACCCTCGGCAAAAACAACCGCCTCTCCGCAAAGCGCACCCACCTTTGTGCCACCGATGTAGAAGGCATCGCAAAGCCGCGCCAAATCCGGCAAGGTCACGTCGGTTCCGTTTGCCATCAGACCGTATCCGAGGCGTGCACCGTCAAGATAGAGATAGAGGTGATTTTCTCTGCAAATTGTCGAGATTTTGGTCAGTTCCTCAAGGGTGTAGAGCGTGCCGTACTCTGTGGGATGCGAGATATAGACCATTCTCGGTTCCACCGTATGTTGATTGTTTGCGTCACCGTTGAAATCTGCAAGCAATCGCTCGAGCGCGTCAATGCGGATCTTTCCAAGCTCCTGCGCAATTCCAAGCACCTTGTGCCCCGTATATTCGATTGCTCCTGCTTCGTGACCGTTGATATGCCCCGTATGCGCGGCGATCACGCCTTCACAGGAGTCGAGCATCGTGTCGATCACAAGCTGGTTGGTCTGCGTACCGCCCGTGAGGAGAAAAACCTCAGAGCGCTCGCTTTGGCAGGCGGCGCGGATTTTCTCCTTTGCCGATTCGCAGTAACGGTCAACACCGTAGCCCGAAAGCTGCTCGTAATTCGTTTCTGCAAAGCGGCGCAGAATCTCCTCGTGACAGCCCTCAATATAGTCGCTTTCAAAAGATAAGGTTTGCATAATCTTTATTTCCTTTACTAATTATTTTTAATTTGATTGGCGAACGCCCCATATCTCGCCCGTGTAGCGCTCCACGCCAAAGGTTTCCTCGATATAGCGCCCCGCTAAGATCTCGGTAACGCTTCCCTGTTGGATCACGCTGCCGTCACGCATTAAAAGGAGTCGGTCGGCATATTGCACGGCATCGGCAATGCGATGCATCACGGCAAGCACGGTTTTTCCGTGCTTTTCATTAAGCGTTTTCAGAATTTCCAAAATTCGAGCTTGGTTTTGCGCGTCGAGATGCGCGGTCGGCTCGTCCAGAACGATCACGGGTGTATCTTGAACAAACGCCATTGCCAGATAAGCGCGGCGTAATTCTCCGCCCGAGATACGGTCAAGCGTGGAGGATCGCAGAGCGTTGAGCTCAAACAGCTCCATTGCCTGCTCCATGCGTCCGTGATCGCCCTCATTGAGCCGTTCGCCAAGTGTATGATACGGAAGTCTGCCGAATGCAAGCAGGTCCTCCACCGTGATCGAGGCACGAGCCGGAAGCTGCGGAACGATTGAGAGCATCCTTGCACGGTCCTTTGCCGCAAGGCTTGACAAAGGCTTGTCGCCAAGCAGAATCTCGCCGTGATAAGAGATAATCCCGGAAAGCGTAGACACAAGCGTGGTCTTTCCCGCCCCATTCTGACCAAGCAGAACGCTGAAGGAGCCATTCGGCACCTCAGCGGAAAGATTTTTCAGGACGTCACGCCCTCCAAGTTTAACAGACAGATTTTTAATCGAAATTCTCAAAGCAGGTCACCCCGCCTTCTTTTTTGCATCAAAAAAACCAGAAAAAAGGGAGCGCCAAGGCATGCCATCGTAATTCCAACGGGAATTTCGCTCGGTGCCAAAATGACCCTGCCGAGCAAATCGGCAAGTAGGACGAGAATTGCACCCATGAGCGCCGAGTTTCCGAGCAGATAGGCGGTGTGATTTCCTGTCAGCCGACGTGCGAAGTTCGGCACGATCAGTCCCACAAAGCCCAAAAGCCCCGCGAAGCTGACAACCGCTGCTGCGCTTGCAGACGCACAAAGAATCGCGATCATGCGTATGCGCCGAACGGGAACACCGAGCGATGCGGCGGTGAGATCTCCGAGCGGAAGGGTGTTGATTTGCTTTGAGAAAAGCAGCGAGAGTGCAAGTGCCGCACCGATCATCATGGCGGGGGGCAAAAGCTCGCGTATCGAAACGTTGGCACAGGAGCCAACCGAAAATGCGTGATAGGAGGACATGACGTCATCCCGTAAAAGCGTGAAGAAGGAAATGAAAGCGCTAAAAAGAGCTCCCAACGCAATGCCTGCCAGCACGAATGTGCTTTTCGCATTTCCGAGCGCATGGGAAATAAAGAGAATGAGACAGGTTACCGCAAACGCACCGCAAAATGCCGCGAGTGGCATCCATCGGCTCAAGGTTGGTGCAACAGCAAGGAGCAGCACCACGAAAAAGCCTGCGCCTTGATTGACACCGATCAGGCTCGGACCCGCGAGTGCATTGTCGGTAACAGTTTGCAAAAGCACGCCCGAAATTGCCAAGCCAACACCCGAAAGTGCGCATGCAAGAATGCGCGGCAAGCGGATCGAATATAGGATCAGGATATCGGTTTTATTATCACTTTTTCCGAAAAGTGCTGAGAAAAAAGCCTTTGGCGTAAGACTGACACTGCCAAAATACCATGACAAAAGAAATGCTGCAAGCAGACAAAGCGACAGGATCAGAAGCCCCTTGGGTGTTTGAAAAAGAGGTTTTTCAGCCCTACTGCGCGTCGTTCCCATAAAGAATCTCCTCCAGATAAGCGTAGGCATCGCCCCACGCCTGATTGGGCTTATACTGAAATCCGTCCTTGGGTAAAAAGCAGTAGCGCTTCTCCCGAACGGCACGCAAGCTGCTCCATGCCTCCTCAGCAAACATAGCCTCGATATTGGCGATTGCCGCTGCTTCGCTTCCCATCGTGGAAATAAAAATAAAATCGGGATCCTCACGGAGAACAGCCTCAATGCTGAGTCCGTCCAGCAAAACGGGGGCGGAATCGGCGATATTGCGTGTATTCAGGTCGGCAAGCATATCGCATACGAAATGATCGCCCGCAACCTTTGCCCTTGCAACCGATGCACCCGCGCGGATAAAGAGAATTTTCGGTCCTGCCGTGCTTCGGTCAACCGACGAGAGTATCTGCTGGATTTTTTGCGAGACCGCCATGCCGTGGAGCTCATACGCCTCTCGGTTTCCCGTGATACGCGTGCAAATATCAAGCATATGCAGATAGTCCTCAAAGGAGTCCACACGGAAAAACGCAATCGGGATTTCCGCTGCCTGCAGAGCCTCTGCGCAGGCAAGCTGCGCGTCGATATCCGCCGAGGCGATCACAAAATCGGGGGCATAGGAAAGGAGCAGCTCGCGGTTGATGCTTTTGCCCGCATTGGAGTCAACGAGCAACGTGTCGGTATTGACCAATCCACGCTCGATGCTCTCGCCAACCGTGATTGCCGTTTTGCCGCCTGCAACCGTCCAGACCTCAACGTAGGAGGAAAACAGGACCGCCACGCGCCGTGGCTTTGAGGAAAGGCACACTTCCCTGCCAAGATCGTCCTTGAAGGTCAGATACGCAGCAGAAGGATCGCTTGTTGCCCCTCCGCAGGAGCAAGCCGACAGGCAGAGTGCCGCAAGCAGGATGTAGGATAAGAAACGACGCATTATGCCTTCAAAATCTCGTCCTTGCGGGCGAGAATCTCATCGCTCAAAAGCTCGCGCTCGACAGCATCGAAGCCAATTCGCTCAATCGTGTCGGCAAGTCGCTCACCGCTCACGCCGCGTTCCTTGAAGAACAGAATCGTCTTTTCGATAAAGGATAAAACCTCCTCGCGGTCAAAGAACACGCCGCCGATCGCTCTGCCGCGCGCACATTTCTTGCCCCATCTGCCGCCTACGTAAATGCGATAGCCGTCGACCTTTTCCTCAAAGGCACCGAACGGACATTTTGAAAGACATCTGCCGCAGCGATTGCAGGTCTCGTCGATCATGACCTTGCCGTTTTGCACCGAAACCACACGGATCGGGCAAGCTGCCTCGACCTGACAGGTCTTGCAGCCGCGACATTTATCATAATCAACCTTCACGATGCGCTGCCCGACGATTCCGAGATCGTTCAGGTCAGGCTTTGCGCAGTTGTTGGGGCAACCGCCCACGCCGATCTTGAATTTGTGCGGCAGCTTGACCTCATGGTAGCCCTTGTAGAAACGCTCATGAATCTCGGCAGAAAGACCGAAGGTGTCGATCAAGCCGAACACGCAGGTGGTTCCCTTACAAGAGACCACAGGACGTACCTTGGGTCCCGTTCCGCCCGTTTCGAGTCCACCCTCGCGCAAAAATTCACGCAGCGGCTCGATGTTGGCATACGGAATTCCCTGAATTTCAATCGTCATGCGCGTGGTCATTGCAACCTCGCCTTTTCCAAAGCGCTTTGCCGCCTCGGCAATGTGGATTGCCTCCTCCGAGGTGATCTTGCCGTTGCGCGTGATTACGCGTGCATTGAAGCAGTCCTCGGTGGTCTTATCGCGCAGAAAGCCAAGTCCCTTGACTCTTTGAATATCTTGCGGTGTCATTGTTTTCTCCTTGCTGTAATTGATTCTCACTTTTTATTTTTGATTTTCTCCATGCACAGCCCACATCTCGCAGGCAGATAGATCTGCAGGCGGGATACGCCGTCCGGATACTTTTTCGTGTGATATTCGTAATCCTCGGAAATGCGGTTCCATCCGCCGAAGCGCTCGGCATCCGAGGAGAGAATCACGCGGTATTTGCCCTCTGTGGGCATCGGCAGATAGTAACCCTCGTAGGATCGTTCGGGGTTAAAGTTGATCGCAAACACCAATCCATCTCGCTCGTAAACGAGCACCTGCAGGTCGGCGTCGAGGAACAGACATTTCGGCGGCTTGCGGAAAAAGCGGTGCTCACGCAGTAGGTGGATCATATCACGGTCAAATGCCTGCAAATATCCATATTTCAGGTTGGTATCGTCGGCAAGATGCCATTGACGGCGGCAATAGAAATAGCTCCAGCCGTTTCCCTCACGCGGAAAATCAATCCATTCGGGATGTCCGAATTCATTTCCCATAAAGTTGAGATAGCCCTCACCGCCGAGCGTCATGGTGACCATTCGCATCAGCTTGTGCAGAGCAATTCCGCGTTCAATGATCGGATCGTTGCTCGATTTACACATATCGGTATACATTTTACTGTCACACAGGCGAAAAATCGAGGTCTTATCGCCAACGAGTGCCTGATCGTGCGACTCGACGTAACCGATATATTTCTCCATCGGGCGCCGCCCCGTAAGCTCCCCCCAAAGCTGCCACATGCTCCATTGCTCGTCGGGCACCTCGCGCAAAAGCTTGATCCACATATCGGGGTTTCCCATCGAAAGACGGTAGTCAAACCCGATTCCGCCCTCATGGATCGGCAGACACATGCCCGGCATTG
The DNA here is from genome assembly GCA_905201895.1 of uncultured Eubacteriales bacterium. Classification (GTDB taxonomy): domain Bacteria; phylum Bacillota; class Clostridia; order Oscillospirales; family CAG-272; genus UMGS1865. Next base: position 88,735 of record CAJKPX010000001.1, read on the forward strand.
CCGACATATCCTCCGCAATCGTGATGGCATGCGGATTGACCTCCCGAATGAGCGCATTGGCAAGCTGCAGATAGGTGATCGCCTCTGTGTCGGTGTTGAGCGAGAAATACTTGGAATAGTCGGTAAATGCAACACCAAGACCGTGATCATGGTAGATCATAGAGGTCACACCATCAAAGCGGAACCCGTCGAAACGGAATTCGGTCATCCAATATTTGAGGTTGGAAAGCAGAAAATGGATGACCTCGTTTTTATTGTAGTTGAAAAGCTTGGTGCCCCACGTCGGATGATCGCCGCGTGCCCCCTCGTGGAAGAACTGATAGGTTGTGCCGTCGAACTCGTTGAGCCCCTCAGCGGTGTTTTTGACGGCATGGGAATGCACCACGTCGAGCAGAACGGCAATTCCCATGCCATGCGCTGCATCAATCAGTGCCTTGAGTTCGTTCGGAGTTCCATAGCGTGAGCAGGAGGCAAAAAAGGAGGAGACCTGATAGCCGAAGGAGCCGTAGTAGGGGTGCTCCATGATTGCCATGATCTGGATGGTGTTGTATCCAAGCTCACGGATACGCGGAAGAATATTGTCACGGAATTCCAGATAGGTGCCGATCCCCTCGCGCTCCTGCGCCATGCCAACGTGACATTCGTAAATATAGACGCCCTCTTTTTGTGGCACAAAGCCATCGTTTTGCCAATCGTAGATCGGCTCGTCGATGATCACGCCGCACCAGGCAGCGGTGTTGGGATCCTGCTCCACGCGACGGATATAGAGCGGAATACGCTCGAGGAGCTGCTCTCCCTTTTGCACGATCGTCTTGACGCGACAGCCATCCCAAAGCGCATTCGCACCGTCAATCTGAATCTCAAAAACGCCATTTCCAATCGGTTCGAGGCGCCAATCGAGCCATCTCCAGCCCACCATATCGCCCGTGAGATAGAGTGCGTCGGCAGCGGGTGCCCACTCACGGTAGACCCATCCCTCTGCGGTGCGGTGAAAACCGAAATATTCATATCCGTTTGCAAAATCGCAAAGGCGTCCACGTGCACCAACCAGCTCGCTTTTTTTATTTTTGAAATTCTCCATTCTCTGCAAAATGTCTCTCTCAAAATGCAGAAGCGCCGGATCGTATTCAAAAATTTTATAGCTCATAAAAGCCTCCCTTGTTCTTTTGTGCGCCAACGGCAAACAAAATGCGTAACATATATCCAACTCTATTATATCACCATTTTGTAAACATTTCAATATTTTTTACTTTATTATTGCAAAATCCAAAAAAAAATAGTACAATAAAGGAGATCAAAACAGAAATACGGAGGACTATGATGGACATCACCAAGATCAGCAATATCTTCAGCGACACCGCCTACGTTCGCACGGGTGGCAGCGACGCTGAAAAGGAATGCGCCGGTTATCTCGAAAATCTCTGCCGCGAGATGGGTCTTGACGCGTATCAGGAAAAATTCGAGGTCGACATGGCAACGATCGAGCAGGCAGAGCTTTGGATTGACGGCGAGCAGATTCCCTGCCGCGGCTATCTCTGTGCGGGCAGCTCCGAGATTGAGGCACCTCTTTATTATCTTCCCAACACAGATCCACTCTCACTCTCGCTCTGCAAGGGCAAGATCGTGATGATCGACACCTATCTCGGATATTGGATTTACCGCGATTTGCTGGAGAACGGCGCGGTCGGTTTTATCACGTACAGCGGTGATGTGGCGCATCCCAACGATGACATTGATCAGCGCGAGCTGCGCTCCTACGTGAGCCTCGGTGACAAAATTCCCGGGGTCAATCTCAATGTTAAAGACGCCGTGAAGCTCATTGAACGCGATGCTAAAAATGCGCGGATCGTGCTGCGCCAGAACGAATACAAGGGGACCTCGCAAAACGTAATCGCAGAGCTGCCCGGCGAGAGCGACGAGATCATCGTGCTCACCGCGCACTACGATTCCACCTCGCTCTCCACGGGTGCCTATGACAACATGTCGGGCTGCGTTGGTCTTTTGGGCATTGCCGAGTATTTTCTCGCCTGCCCGCACCGCTACGGTCTGCGATTGGTGTTCTGCGGCAGTGAGGAGCGCGGTCTTTTGGGTTCCAAGGCATACGTTGCCGCACATGAGGAGGAGCTGAAAAAGGTTGTGCTGAATATCAATCTCGATATGATCGGCTGCACGATGGGCAAATTCATCGCGTGCTGCACCTCGGAGGAAAAGCTGGTGCACTACATCTCCTATCTCTCCTCTGAGGCAGGCTTTGGTGTCTCTCCCTATCAGGGCGTTTATTCGAGTGACTCCACCCCCTTCGCCGACAAGGGCGTTCCTGCGGTCTCCTTTGCACGGATTGCACCGAGCAACACCGCAACCATTCACAACCGCTACGACACCCTCGCGGTGATCAAGCCCGAGCAGATCAGACGCGACGTTGATTTTCTCATTGCCTTCACCGATCGCATGGCATGCGCGGCTCGCTGCCCCGTGGCACGCGAAATGCCAGACAACATGAAGGAAAAGCTCGATCATTACCTTTGCAGAAAACGTCCACCGAAGAAATAAACAAAATAAAAAGCATCCTCAAGAAAAGGCAAGCGCCGATCCTCGGGGATGCTTTTTCAATTTTGATTTTGGGTCTCTTATCCTTCGATTGCTTCAAACAAGCGACGCGCGATCATTTCCATGCCGTAGTCACTCGGATGCACGCTGACGCCCTTGTGCTCAAACTGTCCGAGCGCCATCGTTTTGGGATCACGCTCCAGATCACAAAGATGGCAGAAGGTGTAGCCCTCCTCCTGTGCGATCTCGCGGATCATACCGTCTCTCGGGTCATTTTGCCAAAAGCTGTCGGTCACGATCACGCGTGTGCTTCCCTTTGTAACGAAATATCGGATCATTTCGGCAAATTGCGGCTTGCATGCAGGTGCAGATCCCTTGGGCATATTCTCTCCGATCCGCACGATCACAATATCGGCACCGAAATCGCGGGCATCGGAATATTTCTCTGCAAGGATTTCCGGCGTGCGCTCGTATTCTCGCTCCCATCCGGCAAGCTGCGCGATGCAGTAATCAGGCTCACCGTATGCTTCGGTCAACATTGCCACGAGCTTGTGGACATAGTCATTCTCCTCACTCGATGCTGCCATTCCCCAATCACCAAACCAGCCGATGTCAGCCTTCGGTGCATGCCACGTAATCGAATTTCCAATGAATAAAACGCGGTATTTCCCGCCATTTTCAACAATTTTCACAGGACCGCGGGTCAATTGATTTGCCGCAGAAACGCTGTTTTGTGCTTCGTTCTTTGAAATACTCACAATGTATCTCCTTCCCTTAAAAAAGGACGGTGGCCATGCAGCCCGCAAGGCAGAGCATGGCTTACCGTCCATTCTTTGATTATCTGTTCAAAATCAGCTTGGTCAGCTCAACGGGATCCACGATCACGCCGTCCTTGTAAACACGCATGTTGCCCGAAGCGATCTCGTCGATCAGGATCACCTCGCCGTTGTTGTAGCCAAACTCAAACTTGATATCCCAAAGATCGAGACCGATCGTTTTAAGATCGTCTGCAACGATCTTGGTGATCTTGAGCGTTTGCGCCTTCATGCTCTCAAACATTTCAAGCGACATAACTCCAAGAGCTGCCAGACCCTCACCCGTTACGAGCGGATCACCCTTTTCATCATTCTTGAAGGTGCACTCAACGTAGCCACCCTCCAGAGGCGTGCCGTCCTTGATATATTCGCCGTATCTGCGGATAAAGCTACCCGTTGCAACGAGACGGCAGATCACCTCAAGACCGTGACCGAATACCGCACCGGGAAGCACCTCCATGGTGGCGTCCTCGATGTTTGCGCTCACGTAGTGGGTTTTTACGCCTGCCTTCTTGAGCATTTCAAAGTAGTAGACCGAGGTTTGCAGATTTGCCTTGCCAATGCCCTCGATGGTGAGTCCAACGGTGTTTTCACCCGGATCAAACACGCCGTCCTTGCCGGTGCAATCATCCTTGAACTTGAGCAACACGTTGCCGTTGTCGAGACTGTAAACGTCCTTGGTTTTTCCAACGTAAACCTTTTTCATATCAAAAGCTCCTTTTCCGCTTTTCGGTTTTAGAATTACGGAAAATATTATATCACATTTCCCTTCTTTTTTCAATATTTTTCTCGCTTTTTATTAAAATTTTTTTCACAAAACGGTTTCAGCTTATAATTAAAAAATATTCCTTTACATTTGTAAATTATTATTGACAAATTGAAAAATATTGTGTATAATAGAAATGACCGAAAGGAGGTTATAGCATGTATATCAACTATCAAAAGCTATGGCAGCTTCTGCTGGATAAAAAGCTGAACAAAAATGACCTGATCCAGATGTGCGGCATCAGCTCACGCACGGTGGCAAAGCTCACGAAAAACGAGTCGGTGACTACCGACACGCTCCTGCGAATTTGCGACGCGCTGGAATGTGACCTTTCCGATATTCTGCAGGTTACGCGTGATGCCCCTCAGCGTTCCCTTTACGAGGTCTACAAGGAGCAGCGCGTGCTCGCTTCCGAGGATGAATTCTGCAGACTGTACGAGCTTGAGCATAATGGAATCAAATACCGCATCAAAGAAGTAAAAAGGAAAGCAAGCAAGCGCGCGGTCATTCATTGCCGCGGCAACAGTGTGGTATGGCAGCAGCTCTACCCTGCGGGAATTACCGCAACGTCGGAGGTGACGGTGATCACCGACCTCTCATTCGTTGACAGAGATCACGTTTGCCTGCTGATCATCGACGGCAGCACCGTTGGAATTACGGGTCAGGACGAGGGAGCGTTTCTTTCTTCAAGTCGCCCGTGGGAGCCCGGCAAGCTCTACGTGATGTCCGCATCGAAATTCAAAATCTTTTCCCCCACGTTTGCTTAACAGGAAGCAACAACGCGAAGAACCACAAAAAAGAGAGCAAAAGCACCTCTCCGAGCCAACCGTAAAACGGTGCGCTTTTGAGGGCTTTTGCTCTCTTTTTCCTTGCAAAATACGTAAAAAGTGAAAAAATCAGGTCATCTTTTCCTGCTTGACCTTGTGGTCAATCACATGTCTGGAGGCAAGCTCGCGATGGATATCATCGAGCGAAATGCCCATTTCGATCATCAGGACCATCACATGATAAACGAGATCGGAAATCTCATAAATCGTTTCCGCCTTGTCCCCTGCCTTGCCCGCGATGATAACCTCGGTTGACTCCTCGCCAACCTTTTTCAGAATTTTGTCAATTCCCTTTTCAAAAAGGTAGGTGGTGTAGGAGCCCTCTTTTTTGTCGATCTTTCTGCCGCGGATCACCTCCATGAGGGCATCCAGCGAGAATGCGGAGAGCTTGTCGCTTTCAAACACATAATCGTTGAAGCAGGAATCGGCACCCGTGTGGCATGCGGGACCGTCTTTTTTCACGAGCACGGTCAAAGCATCGCGGTCGCAATCCGCCATGATATTCACGATATGCTGGCGATTGCCCGAGGTTTCGCCCTTTCTCCAAAGCTCCTGCCGCGAGCGCGACCAGAAGCAGGTCATCTCCTCGCGAATGCTGATCTCGAGCGATTCGCGGTTCATATACGCCACCGTGAGCACCTTTTTGGAATCGGCGTCGACTACAACGGCGGGGATCAACCCCTTTTCATCAAATTTCAGTTCGTCAATATTGAGCATGATAGTTCCTCTTTTCGGTTAAATTCTGACTCCGATTCCATGATCGGAAAGTGTGCGCTTGAGATCCTTGATATCAACCTCTCCAAAATGGAAGATCGAAGCAGCAAGCCCTGCATCCACTCCGGGGAGCGTTTGGAAGAGCTTGATAAAGTCCTCGGCACAGCCTGCGCCGCCCGAAGCAATGACGGGAACGTCGACCACGCGGCAGACCGCATCGAGCATTTCCAGGTCAAAGCCGCGCTTGACCCCGTCTGTGTCAATGCTGTTAAGCACGATCTCCCCTGCCCCTGACGCAACGCCTCGCTTGATCCATTCAATCGCGTCCATGCCCGTGTTCTCGCGTCCGCCCTTTGCAAAGACACGGAACACGCCGTCTACGCGCTTGACGTCGACCGAAAGCACCACGCATTGGTCGCCGTATTTCTGTGCCGCCTGCCGGATCAGATCGGGATTGCGGATTGCACCCGAGTTGACGCTCACCTTATCGGCACCGCATTTGAGCACGCGGTCAAAATCCTCAACCGTGTTGATACCGCCGCCAACCGTGAGCGGAATAAAAATCGTTTTGGCAACCTCACAGAGAATATCGGTGAAAAGCGCACGCCCCTCGGCAGATGCGGTAATATCGTAGAAAACAAGCTCGTCAGCACCGTTGTCGCTATAAAACTGCGCAAGCTTGACGGGCGAGGATACGTCGGCAAGCCCAAGGAAATTGACTCCCTTGACCACGCGACCGTCCTTGACGTCAAGGCACGGAATGATACGCTTGGTGATCATGCGTCGACCTCCCTTGCGGCAGCAAGCGCAGCCTTGAGGTCGATATCTCCCGTGTATAGCGCCTTACCGAGAATTGCGCCATAGAGCTTCATACGTGCGAGCGTGCGCACGTCCTCTACGGTGGACACACCACCCGACGCCGTGATTTGGAGTGAAAAGCGCTTTGCCATCTCGGCGTAAAGCTCCAGATTTGTGCCGCCGAGCAGACCGTCCTTGGAAATATCGGTGCAGATCACGGTAGAAACACCCTTTCGCGCAAGCTGCTCGCAAAAATCAAAGCAGGCAAGCGAGGAAACCTCGGTCCAGCCCTTGATGGCAACCATACCGTCACGGATGTCGACGCCAACCGCGATCTTATCACCGTATGCATCCAGCGCACGGTCGAGAAAATCGGGATCGGTCACGGCAGCGGTGCCGATGATCACGCGAGACGCACCGGCGTCCACGTAGGTTTTTACGGTCTCCATCGAACGGATGCCACCTCCGATCTCCACGAAAAGACCGCTCTCCGAGATCAGCGAGCGCACCGTTTCGATGTTGGCGGTCGAGCCGTCACGCGCACCCTCAAGGTCGACAACGTGGAGGTATTTCGCGCCGCAGGAGGCAAAATTCTGCGCAACGGTGAGCGGTTGGTTGTGATAGACCGTCATTTTATTGTAGTCACCGCGCACAAGACGAACCGCCTTGCCGTCGATGAGATCAATCGCAGGAAAAATATTCATGGAATGGTGAAAATCCTTTCTCTTTGTTAGGGGTTGCGGTTAAAGATTTTCTGTTTCAATTTCACAGAACGCACGCAGGATCGCAAGCCCCACGTTTCCGCTCTTTTCAGGGTGGAATTGCGTTCCGAACACGTTTCGATCGGCAACGGCAGCGGTCAAAGGCGCGCCGTATTCGGTGGTTGCGATCACCGATTTCTCGCAGTCCATTCCCGCAAAGGAATGGACGAAATAAACGAAATCGCCCTCCTTGAGGTAACGGAAAAGTCGATTTTTTTCGGTGCCGAAGGAAAGTGCGTTCCATCCGATATGCGGAACCTTATAGTCGGCGGGGATCACGTCGCGGATGGGTCTGACCGCGCCGCGGATCAATCCGAGTCCCTCGTGCTCGCCGTATTCATAGCTTTTCTCAAACAAAAGCTGCATACCGAGGCAAATGCCGAGCAGAGGCTTGCCGTTTGCAACCTCCTCCAGCAGCACACGGTCAAGCCCACTCTCACGCAGCTTCCTTGCTGCATCACCAAACGCGCCCACTCCGGGAAGAATGAGACGGTCCGCCGTGCGGATCACCTCGGGATCAGAGGTAACGCGGGCATCCTCTCCGATAAAGGAAAAGGAGCTTGCAAGCGAGAAGAGATTGCCAACGCCGTAATCAATAATCGCGATCATAGAAGCACTCCCTTGGTAGACGGCACCTCATCTGCCGTTGCGGGGTCGATCGCAACTGCCGTGCGGAGCGTGCGCGCAAGTGCCTTGAATGCCCCCTCAATGATATGATGAGAGTTTTTGCCGTCGAGCTGACGCACGTGCAGCGTAATCGCCGCCTGACGCACGAACGCTGTGAGAAATTCCTCCACGAGCTCCGTATCGAACGTGCCAACCTTTTCGGTTGGAATCGAGAGCTGATAGGAAAGGTGGTCGCGCCCCGAAATATCAACGGCACAAAGGATCAGCGCCTCGTCCATTGGCAGGATCGTGCTCCCGTAGCGCACAATACCCTTGCAGTCCCCCAGCGCGCGGCGGAAGGCTTGTCCGAGACAAATACCGATGTCCTCCACGCTATGGTGATCGTCAACCTCGGTGTCGCCCTTGCAGGTAACGGAAAGGTCAAATCTGCCGTGACGGGCAAAAAGCGTGAGCATGTGGTCAAGAAAACCGCAACCCGTTGCAATCTTGCAAGCGCCCGTGCCGTCAAGCGCGAGCGTAAGCGCGATATCGGTCTCCCCCGTTTTGCGGTTGATCGTTGCAGTTCTCATAAAATCCTCCCTTTCGCTGTGTCTGCCAGGATCTCTCGGATCACGGCAACCAGCGCATACATTTCTTCAATGGTTCCGATCGTGATGCGGTTGTAGTCCTTGATGCGCTCCTTGGTGAAGTGACGGACCAGGATTCCTCGTGCTTTGAGTGCAAGATATAGTGCCTCGCCGCCGATCACATCGGATTTGGCAAAAACAAAGTTTGCACAGGATGGAAGTACCTCAAAGCCGAGCAGACGCAGTTCACGCGTCAAATAGGCTCTGTTTTCAATAATACGCTTGCAATTTTCCATGTAGTAATCGTTTTCCTCGATCGCCGCAGTGCCCGCAAGCAGGGTCAAGCGATTGATGTTATAGGGATTGGTGGAATATTTGATCTTTTCCAAATCGGCAATGAGGTCGGGATGTCCAATTGCAAAGCCGAGGCGTGCGCCCGCGAGCGAATAGGACTTGGAAAAGGTGCGCACCACCAAAAGGTTTGCATACCGACGCACCAGCTCGATCGCACTCTCCCCTCCAAAATCAACGTACGCCTCGTCGATCACAACCACGTGGTCGGGATTCGAGGCAACGATGCGCTCCACAGCATTGCGCGAAAGTGCGATACCCGTAGGCGCGTTGGGGTTTGCGATTACAACCGTTCGGTCATTTTGGCAGTAATCCTCCACGTTGATCGAAAAATCCTCTGCAAGAGCAATCTTTTTCGCATCAACACCGTGCAGATCGGCATAAACCTGATAAAATCCGTAGCTGATCTCTGGAAAAGTAACGCCGCATCGGGTTCCGTCACAGAAAGCCATAAAGGAGAAATTGAGAATGTCATCCGATCCGTTGGAGACAAACACGTTGCGCTTGTCAAAGCCAAACAGTTCGGCAATCGCGCGACGCAGAACGCCGCAATCGGGGTCAGAATAAAGACGCAGATCGCGCACGCTGTCCTCGTTAATTGCACGCAGCACGCCCGGTGAGGGCGGAAACGGCGACTCATTGGTGTTCAGCTTAATATATTTCATATCGGTTGGCTGCTCGCCCGGGGTATATGCCTCAAGGCTTGCATAGCGTTCTGCAAGAAAACGACTCATATTGGAAATTCCCTTCCGGATTGTTACTTTTTCGTGCGAGAGAGTGCACTTGCCGCATGCGCGGTGAGTCCCTCCTGCGTGGCAAAGCGTGCCACGTCGGCGGCAACAGCGTCGAGTGCCTCACGGGTATAGTAGGTGAATTGTGATTTTTTAACGAAATCGTCAACAGAGAGCGGACTCGAGAAGCGCGCGGTTCCGCTGGTGGGCAGCGTGTGGTTCGGCCCTGCGAAATAGTCACCGAGCGCCTCGGGACAGTATTTGCCCATAAAGATCGAGCCTGCGTGGCGAATGCGCGAGAGATAATCAAAGGGATTGTCGGTGCAGATCTCCAGATGCTCCGGCGCGATCTCATTTGCAATATCAATGGCAAGCATGAGATCGTCGGCAATGATGATCTTGCCGTTGTTGTCAATCGACTCGCGTGCAATTTCGGCGCGCGATAGCTGCGGAATCTGACGCTCCAGGGCGTCGCGCACCGCATACGCCAAAGGCTCACTATCGGTTACGAGCACCGCGCTGGCAAGTTTATCGTGCTCTGCCTGCGAGAGCAGGTCCGCCGCAACCACATCGGGGTCGCACGTACCGTCTGCCACCACAAGAATTTCGCTCGGCCCCGCGATCATGTCGATCGCAACCTTGCCAAACACCTGTTTTTTCGCCTCTGCAACAAAGGCATTTCCGGGTCCCACGATCTTGTCAACCGCAGGAACGGTCTCGGTGCCAAATGCCAGAGCCGCAACCGCCTGTGCTCCACCGACCTTGAAGATGCGGTCCACGCCTGCGATCCTTGCAGCTGCAAGAATGGCAGGATTGACGCGTCCGTCCTTTGAGGGCGGCGTGACCATCACAATCGTGCTGCAGCCGGCAATCTTTGCAGGAATCGCGTTCATGAGCACCGATGAGGGATATGCCGCTGTTCCGCCCGGAACGTAGAGTCCCACGCGCTCGATCGGCGTGACGCGCTGTCCCATCACAACGCCGTCCTGCTCCTGCATCACGAAGCTATTGCGAACCTGTCTTTGGTGGAATGCATAGATATTTTCAGATGCCTTTTTCATCACGCGGATGAGCTCGGCATCCACCGAGGCAAACGCTTCGTCAATTTCCTCGGTGCTCACCTCGAGCGAATCAAGCTTCACCTTGTCAAACTGCTCACAGTAGTCGAGCAGGGCGTTATCCCCGTTCGCCTTGACGTTTTCAATAATTGCCGATACAATGGATGCCACGTCGACCTTCGGTTCAACGCGCGCGAAGATCTCTGCGTTTTCCACTTCTCCGTATTTATAAATGCGAATCATAACCTGTTCCGTTCCCCTTTTCAGGAATTTGCAAGCAATGCCGAAATATCCTCGCAAAGCCTGCCGATCTCGAGATTTTTGAATTTATAGCTTGCTTTATTTGCCACAAGTCGCGCGCTGATATCCACGATCGTTTCTCTCGGCTCCAGATCGTTCTCCAAAAGCGTCTTTCCGGTTTCCACAATATCCACGATCACGTCGGAGAGTCCGAGGATCGGGGCGAGCTCGATCGAGCCGTTGAGCTTGATGATGTCGATCTCGCGACTGATGCGGTTATAGTAATCTCTTGCAATATGCGGGAATTTCGTTGCAACGCGCAGGGTTCGGTCGCGACGGTCACAAAAATCCTTTTTACATGCAACCGCCATGCGACATTTTCCAAGTCCCAGATCGGCAAGCTCATAAATATTCGGCTCGTACTCCAGGATGATATCCTTGCCCGCAATTCCGATATCCGCGGCACCGCGCTCCACGTAGATCACCACGTCGGAGGGCTTGACCCAAAAATAGCGAACGCCGCGCTCGGGATTTTCAAAAATGAGCTTGCGGTTTTCCTCACGGATCGAGGGACACTCGTAGCCCGCTCTTTCAAAAATGCCGTATGCCTTCTCTCCAAGGCGTCCCTTTGGCAATGCGATATTGATCACTGTCCGTCGCCTCCCCTCAAGTCTGCATCCAATCGAAGCGTCTCACGGCAACGCGCCGCATTTTCGTCACCACGCGATACGCGAACGCTCTTACCTGCGCGGCGGAGCGCCTCCACGCGCTCTATCACGTCGGCAGCGGGCACGTCATCGGAGCAAACGAGCAGCACGTCGGCGTCATACGCATCGGCAGAACCGTCCAGACGCTCAAGCGCGTCAAGATAGACCGCAAAGCCGATCGCACCGCCGCTCTTGCCCATCTTGCGAATGAGCTTATCATACCGACCGCCGGAGAGGATACTGTCTGGCAGACCGTTGATATATCCGCGGAACACGATTCCGTTGTAGTAACGCATGTCCTGAACCATCGAAAAATCGAGATAGAGGCGATTTGCGTTTCCGTAGCGACGCATCACGTCCGCCACCTCGCAAAGCTCACGGTATGCTGCCTGCATCTTTTCGCCGCAAACGAGCGGCTCGATCTCGGAGAGTGCACGGTCCAGCGGTGCATAAAGGTCGGTAACTCTGCAGATCGTTTGGGTCATGGCATCCGAAACGCCGTTCTTGATGCAATATGCGCGAAGCTCGGATACGTTTTTGTTGCCGATCAAGCCGAGAACACGCGGAACGTCGGCATCCGCAACACCTGCCTCCTCAAGCAGCCCGCGCACAAAGCCCATGTGCGATAAATCGAGAATCGAATTCTCACAAATAAGCGCCAGACTACGCTCGGCGAGCATGAGAACCTCGCAGATCGCGTAGAGGTCGATCTCTCCGATGCATTCCAGACCCGTTTGCATGATTTCGCGAAATCCGTCGGAGCCCGAAGCTGTACGATATACCGTTTCATTATAGTAGACCTTATGCGTTTTGATCAGGTCGAGGTCGACGTTCTTTACGATTGAGAGCGTGACGTCGGGCTTGAGTGCCATGAGCTTGCCGTTGGTGTCGGTGAAGGTAAGAACGTTCTCGCTCACCAAAAAGCTTTTGTTATGCGCATAGAGGTCATATTCTTCAAATTTGCTGACCTTATACCGTGTATATCCATATGCGCAGTAGAGCTGACGCAAATCGAAGATCGCGCGCTCCTCTCTTTTGAATATCGAATTCGATAACATCATTCTTTCCTTCCACCGATTCTATCGAGAATTGTCTGATAGCCGCCCGAGCCATAATTGTAGGCGCGATTGACACGGCTGATCGTTGCGGTACTTGCACCCGTTTGCTCCACGATCTTATTATAAACAGCCTGCTCGGAAAGCATTTTAGCAACCAACAGGCGCTGTGCAATATCTGCGATTTCCTTTCGCGTCATCAGATCGTCGAGAAATGCCGCACATTCCGCCTCATTTTTCAGAGAAAGCAGAGCTTGGATCAAGAGCTCCATTCCCTTCTTTTCACTTGCTTCCATTCGTTTTGCGTCTCCTTTTTACTGTCTTTAAGATCTCGGCGTTGAACACTTTAATATGATAACACACTAAAGCGAATTTGTCAATAGCTTTTGGAAATTTTCATCAACAAAAAGCACAAGTTCCGTGTCTGTTTTTTTGTGAGGTTGAACAAAAGGCGCGGTAACAAACAAAAGCCCTCGCCACGATGACCGTTTTTCGATCTGTCGGGGCGAGGGAATGTTTTTTCTTTCAAACGGATACCGACGTTTGCCTCAAAGCTCGGTGACCGTGACCTGCTCAAAAACGCTGCGAACGTCCTCGGGGCGCGGAGGAAGCGTGCCCTCGGTCATGCAGGCGGCCGTGCCGTATGCCACTGCCATGCGGAGCGCCTCGGCGGAGTCAGCCTCCTGCGCGGTTGCAGCAAGCAGACCTGCCAGCGTACTGTCGCCTGCTCCGATTGTGGAGACGGGATGCTCAAGCTTGGGTACGCTGAGGATCAGACGTCTCGGGCCGTTTGACCAAGCCGCACCGTCGCCACCGAGGCTGATCATAACCTCCTTGGCAATTCCGCGCTTGACCAGCTCGCATGCTACGTCGGCGGCATCACGCACGTCGCGGATCGGTCTGCCGATATACGCCTCGATCTCCTGCTCGTTTGGCTTGATAAACCAGGGAGCAATCCTTGCCAGATCGTCGGGGGTGAAGGTGTTGGAATCCACGATCACACACGCGCCCGTTTCGATCAGACGGTGCAAAAAGGAGATCACCTTCTCTTTTGTAATTCCGCGAGGAACGCGCCCCGAAAACGAGATGAGATCATCGGGCGAGATCGACTGCAAAAGGAGCTCCTCCATGCGGTTAAGCGTCTCCTCGGTGAGCGAAAAGGTATCGAGGCTGATGCGCGTTTCCCGATCCCCCGCGGGATGAAGCGTGATATTTTCACGGATGCGTCCTGCGGTGTAGAGCGGCACGAAGTTCAATCCATCGCGCGTCAGCTGCGCGGCAAACTCGGCGCCGTTCTCCTCCCCGAGAATCACGTAGGCAGTATTGTCCACCCCGTTTACGGTCAGCGCACGCGAGGTGTTGATTCCCTTTCCGCTTGCGTCGCGCAGGATACTCTGCACGTAATTTTCGCGTCGAGCCTCAAATTTTTCCATTCCGAAATGGAGATCGAACGCGGGATTGAGTGTTACGGTTTTAATTGCCCTCATAGGTCAAACCTCACAAGATTATTATTTGCGTCTCGGAGCATTCTGCAAGAGATATTGCTCTGCCTCTGCGCACCAGAGACCGTTGTTTTTCTTAACGATCGCGTCAAGCTCTGCCCACATCGGGTCATGCTCACCAAGCTTTTCCAGGTCGGTAAGTGCCACGGCGGGAATATCAAGGGCGTTGTAGCAGATCTTTTTCGATCCGCTCGGACGCTCCATTGCAAGCACCGTTTCGGGAACGGCATCAAGCCCGAGAATATGAGAGACCATTACGCCGGGATTGATTGCACCCTGCTCAATCAGACGGATCACCTCAACGGTGTCCTCGGGGATGCTGCCCGCCGTGCCGACCAGATGAATTCCATCGTAGTGCACGCGATAGAGATTAAGACTTCCCTGCAGATCGTGCACCGCAGGACCTGCGAAAAAGTTGATGCAACCGTCAAAGCCGGCGATCTTTTCCGCCATGGTGAGCAGACCGCTCACGGGAACCATCACAAAAACGTCGTCAAAGCCGCCGCCCGAAATCTCAAGAAGCTTGGCAACGGGATCCTCCAGCTCGGAGGTGTTGACGTAGACCAGCTCGCATCCGCGCGCTGCCGCTGCCTCGGGCGTGCATTTCGATCTCGCATAGGCAAGGCGCTCCTCGGAGAGGTCGGTGACCACCACCTGCGAGCAGCCCGCATATCCGATGGCAAGCTCGATCGACGCAAGTCCCATCGGTCCAGCACCGCCGAGAATGGCGAGCTTTCCGCCACGCTTGGCACCGTCGGTGCGAACGTAATTGGTATAATCGGTGTGATAGAGCCCCTTGAAGGCGCGCAGAACGCATCCGATCGGCTCGGTGAGCGAGCCCTCAAAATAGCCCTTGCCCTCATAAGGCAGGAGGCATCCGCGCTCGAGCACAAGCTCGGGCACGACGGCGTAGGTCATGTTACCGCCAACGTAAGGGTAAGCATAGCCGGGATCATAGCCGCTGTCGAGCTTGAGAGCGGGCTGGATCACCACGCGCTGACCAACCTTCCATTGATCACGCAGATCATCTCCCACCTCGATGATCTCACCGCACATCTCATGCCCGATCACAATGGGCTGCTCGGCAATCGTGGGCGGCACGCGCTTATGTGCCGTTCCCTGAATGACCGCCTTATAGGTGGATGCGCAAACCGAATCGGTCTCCACGCGCATCAAAACCTCATTCGATTGGATCGCGGGCAGCTCAAAACTCTCCACGCGAAGATCTCTCGATCCGTACAAGCGTACTGCATCCGTTTTCATATCAAAAACCTCCAAAAAACTTGATTACTCATATATTGTATCACAACAATCAAACTCTTTCAAGCGTTGGCGTGATTTTTGATAAAAAATCGCGCTCATAGATCATAGTCGATCACTTTCGATCAAACAAGAGCAAAAAAGCGAGATTAACGCTGAATAAGAAAGAAAAAAGAGGATCCGACCGAATGGGATCGAGTCCTCTTTTTCCGAGCGTTATTGTTCTGCTTCCGTCAGGATGCGTCCCATGATAACACCCATTGCGGACGCCATCATCAAACCGCGCGTCCATCCGCTCGAGTCACCGAGGCAATGGAGACCCTCAACGCTGGTGTTAAGGCGCTCATCCATCTTGACGCGGTTGCTGTAAAACTTGAGCTCGGGTGAATAAAGCAGCGTTTCGTAGGAGGCAAATCCGGGAACGACCTCATCCATCGCCTGAATGAAGTTGATAATGTTCGTCATGGCACGGTAAGGCATTGCGGCGGTAATATCGCCTGCAACGGCGTCGGGAAGCGTGGGTCTGACGTTGGATTGCGCCAGCTCCTTCTCCCAGGTGCGCTTGCCGTCAAGAATGTCTCCAAAGCGCTGAACAAGGATATGCCCTGCTCCGAGCATGTTTGTCAGCTCGCCCACCTTTTGCGCATATTCGATCGGCTTGTTGAACGGAACCGAGAAATTATGCGAGCAAAGAATAGCGAGGTTGGTGTTGTCGGACTTTTTCTCCTTATAAGAATGTCCGTTTACAACGGCAAGATCGTTGTCATAGTTCTCCTGGCTGACAAATCCGCCGGGATTCTGGCAGAAGGTGCGCACCTTGTTCTTGAAGGGCGCGGGATAGCCGATCAGCTTGGATTCGTAGAGCACCTTGTTGACCTGCTCCATGACCTCGTTGCGCACCTCTACGCGAACACCGATGTCAACCGTGCCCGGCAGATGCGCGATGTTGTGCTCTCCGCAAAGCTTTTCGAGCCAATCAGCGCCGCGGCGACCGGTTGCAACGATGGTGTGCTCGGCACGGATTTCCTCGTTTTTTCCGTCCATCGAAACTGTTACACCGAGGCATTTTGCACCGTCGAGGATGAGGTTATTGCATTCACAGTCAAAATAGATTTCCACACCGTGGTCGAGCAGATACTGCTCAATGTCGCCGTAAAGCTGGTGTGCCTTCTCGGTTCCGAGATGGCGAATGGGACAGTCAACGAGCTTGAGCCCTGCGCGAATGGCACGCTTGCGGATCTCCTTGACCTCGTCGGTGATCTCCGCGCCCTCCACATGAGTATCGGCGCCGAATTCAAGATAAATGGTATCAGTGTAATCGGTAACGGATTGCACGAAATCCTCGCCAAGCAGTCGAGGAAGATCTCCGCCAACCTCACAGCTGAGCGAAAGCTTACCGTCCGAAAATGCACCCGCGCCCGAAAAGCCCGTGGTGATATGACAGTAAGGCTTACAATTCATGCAACGGCCGGTTTTTGCCTTGGGACAGGATCTTTTTCTGACCGAGCGGCCTTTTTCCACGATTACAATCTTTTGCTTGGTTCCGCGGCGCAGCATTTCAAGTGCGGTAAAAATGCCCGCAGGACCTGCGCCAACGATTACAACATCGGTTTTCATATTTTGCAATCCTTTCTCTTATCTTTTGCGTGCTTTCCTCAACTTTTTCCGAAAAATGCTGAGAAAAGCAAAAAAATCCATACAAAAGCCGAGGGGGTGCCTCGGCTTTGTAAACAGCTTTTTGCGGTCTTAATACTCCGCGTTTCCAACCGTACGGGGGTACGGGATGACATCGCGGATGTTGGACACGCCCGTGAGATACATGATGATACGCTCAAAGCCGAGACCGTAGCCTGCGTGCTTGGTGCCACCGTACTTGCGCAGGTTGACATACCACCAATAATCCTCCTCCTTGAGGTTGCACTCCTTCATACGCTCAAGAAGCACGTCGAGACGCTCCTCTCTCTGGCTACCGCCGATGATCTCACCAACACCCGGAACGAGCATATCCATAGCCGCAACCGTTTTGCCGTCATCGTTGAGGCGCATATAGAAGGATTTGATCTCCTTGGGATAGTTGATGACAAACACGGGCTTACCGAACACCTGCTCGGTGAGGTATCTCTCGTGCTCGGTCTGCAGATCGCAGCCCCACTCCACGGGATACTTGAAGTCGGCACCGCTCTTTTTGAGCAGATCAACAGCCTCGGTGTAGGTCACCTTTTCGTAATCGCTGTTTGCAAGCGCGTTGAGGCGCTCGAGAAGTGTCTTGTCAACAAAATTGTTGAAGAACTCCAGCTCCTGTGCACAGGTTTTCAGAACGTGACGGATGATGAACTGGATCATATCCCATGCAAGCTGCATGTTGTCCTCCAGATCGGCGAATGCGATCTCAGGCTCAATCATCCAGAACTCTGCGGCATGGCGCGCGGTGTTGGAGTTTTCCGCACGGAAGGTGGGACCGAAGGTGTAGATATTACCAAACGCCATTGCGTAGGTCTCGCCCTCGAGCTGACCCGAAACCGTGAGATTGGTGCTCTTTCCGAAGAAATCCTGCGACCAATCAATCGAACCGTCCTCGCGGCGAGGCGGATTCTCAGGATCAATGGTGGTCACGCGGAACATCTCTCCCGCGCCCTCACAGTCGGAGCCCGTGATCAGAGGCGTGTGAACGTAAACGAATCCACGATCGTGGAAGAAGGTGTGGATCGCATAAGCAACCTCGCTGCGCACGCGGAACACGGCAGAAAAGAGGTTGGTGCGGGGGCGCAGATATGCCAGCTCGCGCAGATATTCCACGGTGTGGCGCTTCTTCTGAAGCGGATAATCGGGAGTGGACGTACCCTCAACGGTGATCTCGATCGCCTTGAGCTCAAAGGGCTGCTTCATCTCGGGCGTGAGCACCACGGTGCCGCGCACCACAACGGCAGAGCCGACGTTGAGCTTTGCGATCTCATCGTAATTTGCAATCTTCTCGCGCTCAAAAACGACCTGCATGGTTTTGAAGCAGCTGCCGTCATACAAATCAATAAATCCGAACGCCTTGCTGTCACGAATACTCCGCGCCCAACCGCCAACGGTGATCTCTCTGCCGTCGAAGGCGCTCTGATCTGCATAAATACTCTTGATCAAATCTCTTTTCATGTTCTACCTCATCCTGTGGAAGCATCTTCCACCTTTTCTCAACATGTTATTATAGCATACTTTATTGGCGTTGTCAACGATTTCTCACTACTTTTCAAAAATGATGTCAAAAAAACGCGGTCAAACGAGGCGCTCAAAGGAGAGCATCCTCCCGTCATCGCCAACCTTTCGCATCAGCGACGCCAGCATCTTTGCCGAGGCATCGTTCTCTCTGAAGCATTGAGCCACGAGCTTCGTTGCACCAAGCCCATAGAGCACCCAATCCGACACTGCCGCAGCAGCCTCTCTGCCATAGCCATGCCCCGCATATTCGGATGCGACTCGCACGCCGATCTCGGCACCGCCGCGAAAGTCGAAATGATAAACGATCACCTCTCCGATCAAGCGTCCGTCAAGGCGTATTGCAAAATTGGCGGCGTAACGGGTGGCAAAGCCCTCGGCAACATCGCGGCAAAAATCCTCGCCGCTTGGAATTTTATCACCGAAATCCTCGCGGTAGTCATAACCCCAATAACGGTTTCGCGCATCATCGAGGCAAAGCTTGCCGTAGTCGGGAGCGTCACTCGGTTGGATGGCATTTAAGGTAAGCCGCTCGGTACAAAGCTCGGGTACGGAGTCAACGAAATGCAACAGATTTTTGACATTGATATCGTATTTCGTCACGATCCGCTCGGGGTGATACTGTAATTTCGAGGTACGCAAGCCGCGCTCGCCCGCATCATCCTCACGATTGACGTAGATACAACCCGATCCAAATGTTTTGACGAAGGCCTGAAAAAGTGCCGGATAAACTCCCTCAAAATCGGTTGAAAGTGCCTTTTCCACGTGCTCCACGAGTGTGTCACCGCAACGCTCCCCGATCGCAACGCCGATGATCTCGCCACGATATTCTATACAACCAATGAAAAATTGCTCGTATGCCTGACCGCGCAAAATCCGAAATGCCGATTCGCGCTCAGTGAGTGCCTCGTCATTAAAATGTCGCACGGTTTCGTTAAAGCGGGCGGCAAAGCGCTCAATTGCAGGGAGATCGTCATGCGTGAGCCGACGAAAGACCGCTTCGGGATAGTTTTTTTGGAAACGGCGGATATGATTGCGCTGTCCCGCGTATTTCTTGCCCTCAAAGCGCTCAATCGACTCGCATCGGTAGACGTAATCGCGGTAGCGATAGGTGTTTTGGATTTCCACACCGTCATAGCGTGCCGAGAGCATGCCCAAATAGGCTGCGGGAACAGTGGTAAAGCGAAGGAGCGTGGCGGTGGCATAGCAATATTCCTCGATTCCGCAGAGCGCGGTCTCCAAATTCCCATCCTGTCCTACCACGGGAAAATCGAAATAAACGGTGCCGTCATATTCGTCGCGGCAGATCAGGCATCCGCCACACTCGGCGAACGCATAGCGATAGACCTCAGCCCACATGAGCTTGATCCCCAGACTGTACTCACAGATTTGATAATCGCATGCTGCATAGTAGTCTGCCACGCGCTGTATTCCAAATTGCTCGATCGGCTCAAATTGTAAAACGTCCTTTTTCGGTAATTTCTCAATGACCATAAAAAATCAAAGCCAATTCCCTTTTTTCAAATTTCGCCGCATGCACGCGCAGCAAGCGATTTGCGGTCAAGCTTTCCGTTTGGTGTCAGGGGCATGCGATCGAGCCGCTCGCAAAGGGCAGGCAGCATGTAACGCGGCAGGTACCCACGCAAAAAATGAGTCAATGTATCACTTTCGACCGAGCCCGTGTAGTAGAGCACGATCCGCTTATTTTCCTTGTCATATACAGCGCATGCGCGCAGAACGTCGGGTGACTCTGCCGCCGCACTCTCAATCTCGCCAAGCTCAATGCGGTGTCCCATGTGCTTGATCTGCGCATCGCGCCGACTGACGAACACATATTCGCCGTGTGCGTTCCGATAAGCGAGATCCCCCGTGCGGTATACTGTCTCGGGATATGCGTTCTGCAGTGGGTTTTGCACGAATGCCTCGGCGGTCTTTTCGGGGTTGGCAAAATAGCCAAGCGTGACACAGGTTCCACGCAGGTATATCTCCCCCACCTCTCCGTCAGCCACGCGCCTGCCGTCCTCGCCGAGCAGCATCAGATCGGTGTTGCGGAAGGGGCGACCGATCGGGATCGCCTCGCCCTCATCAAGCGCGCGGTCGGCAGACCAATAGCAGGACATGCCGGTTGCCTCGGTGGGTCCGTATAGGTTGAAGAATGCCGCCTCGGGAAGTGCCGCTCTCCATAGCTCGTACTGTCTCGTTGGAAAGACCTCACTGCCGAACGCAACGGTGGTGAGGTATCGCGGCGGATTTTTCTCAAGCACGCCGAGCGAGGAGATCATGGTCAGCGCCGACACCACCCAGCAAACCGTGTTGACGCGGTGCTCGTTGAGAAAATCGCAGAGCTTCATCGGGAACATAAAAAGCTGCTTGGGAACAAGATACGCCGTGGCACCGAATTTAATCACGGGCATGAGCTCCTTGAGCGGTGCATCGAAGAAAAGCGGCGTTTGATTTGCAAAAACGGTATCCTCGGAAAAGCCGAGCGCGTCGCAAAGGTTTTCCACGTAGTCAATCACCGAACGGTGACATGCGGCAACGCCCTTGGGAACACCCGTGGAGCCCGAGGTAAAGACGATATAGATCGGGTCGGTGTCGATCTGCCGTGCGCGTACCAAATCGAGCGCGATCGGATCCTCGGGAGCGGTGCAGATCGCATCGTAGCGCAGCACTTCCCCCTCAAATTGCAGATTATTCAGAAGTCTCTCCGCCTTGGTGTCAACGATCATCACGCGCGCCCCCACCGTTTGCAGGATGCTTTCCATGCGATGCGGCGGCATGTCGGGGTCAAGGGCTACGTAGAAGCAGCCCGCATAGACCGCACCGTAAAAGGCAGCGATCTCGGTGGGGTGCTTGGTCATGAGCACGGCAACCGCCTCTCCGCAATAGCCCTTTCCGAGGAGTGCGGAGCCAACCGAGCGTGCACAGGCGTGAAGCTCGGCAAAGGTCATGTCATAGGTGCCGTCGGAATAAGCAATCTTTTGCGGCAAGCGAGGTGCCGTTGCTTCAAGATACTGAAGAATGTTGGTTTGCATCTTTCGTCGTCCTTTGCATCAGTAGTAGGGCTCCAGGCTCGGAGTCGGCGTGATGATCCGTTCATCACTTGCAGGATAGCCACTGACGTTATAGGCATAGAAATAGTTTCCGTTGCCCATTTCGTCGGTTCTCTGCTTGGTGTACGCCTGCACCTGCAGATCGGTCAGCAAGCATCCGCTGTGCTGAATTCCGCTCAATCGCGTAGCATCGAAATGATACCACCTCGGTTCCGCCTCGGTTCCGATGTTGACCATGCTCCAATAATGTCGCTCGTCAACAATCCCCTCGGTGCGTTTCAGATCGAGGTTTTCGATCTCAAGCCGCTCAAAAAGAGCCTTGGAAAGTGCAAAATAAGTGTAGCAATCGCCCTTTCCCGTCCGCAGTCCCTCATAGGCGGCGCGCACCCAATCGCTCTTATCGGAATAGGGATCGTAGGAGATCGAATAGTAGACGTAATCGTAAACGGCACGCACCTGCTGCTCAAGGCTGCCCGCCGTTGGAATATGATCTGCGATAACGGAATCCAGCATCGCGTTGAGCATGTCAAGGCTAACCGCCTCGCGGTAGATATAAACCGTGATCTGCTCAACTGCAACGTTTCCAACCGCATCGGTGGCGGTATAGATCACGGGATAAGCCCCCTCTGCGGTGGGGTCAACTGCGGAGGAATTAACCTCCAGACGAACCTCGCCGTGGCAGTTGTCCGAGAGCGTGACACCTCCACGGTAGGAGATGCCCTCTCCAATGCAAACCGAAATGTCGCTCACCCCCTTCATCACGGGGGGCTCACGGTCGATCACGAGCGTAAAATCAACCTCAACGCGATCAAGCTCGCGCTCGTTCTCGTCGAACAGATTGATCGAAATGCGATAGTCTCCCGTTGTGGAAAAGACGTATTCCTCTGCATATTCGGCACGAACGCCACTCGGGAGCGGAGAGACAAAAAACTCAACCGCCTCGGGGAGCGGTGCACCAACGCCAACGGTCAGATGGCGTGTGCCGGGTATCTGCGGCGGTGCTGCTGTGACGCATGCCACCGCAAAAAGGAAAACGGCGCCGAGCGTAAGCAGGCACAGAGCCCTTCTCAATTTCATAAAATTATCTCCTTTGAGCAAAAAGAAAGCAGAATCAGCATCCCCGCCGATCCTGCCTTCCGAAAATAATCAAAGCAAGTGGATTCCCTGTTCCTCGCAGATCCGAACGTCCTGCTCGGGCCAATGAGAGGATTGCACCTCTCCGATGTGTGCCTTTCGCAGGAAAAACATACACATGCGCGACTGACCGATGCCGCCGCCGATCGTATACGGAAGCTCTCCGCCGAGAAGTGCACGGTGGAAGGGCAAGCTTTCCCGATCGGTGCATCCGCGCTCGGCAAGCTGACGGTGCAGGGTCTCCTCATCCACGCGGATACCCATAGAGGAAAGCTCCAGGGCAATATCGAGGATCGGATAATAAACGATGATATCGCCGTTGAGACTCCAATCGTCATAGTCGGGTGCTCTGCCGTCATGGCTCACGCCGCTCTTGAGGCGACCGCCAATCTGCTCAAGGAAGATCGCACCGAATTCCCTTGCCGCGGCGTACTCACGCTCCTTCGGCGTTTTATCGGGCCAACGGTCCTCGAGCTCCTGAGCCGTGATAAAGGTAATCTTCTCGGGCAGGAGCTTGCCGATAAAGGAATACTCGTTGACGATGTAATTCTCGGTGTGATGAAGCGTATCGTAAATGCAATTGACCACGGCATGCAGGGTCTCTCTGGTACGCTGCTCGCGCGTAATGATCTTTTCCCAATCCCATTGGTCCACGAAGATCGAGTGGATATTGTCGGTCTCCTCGTCGCGACGGATGGCGTTCATATCGGTGTAGAGCCCCTCGCCAACCTCAAAGCCGTATTTCTTGAGTGCAAAGCGCTTCCATTTTGCAAGCGAATGCACGATCTCCAGATCGGTTCCCGAGAGCAGATCAAAGCGCACGGCGCGCTCGGTTCCGTTAAGATCGTCGTTGAGTCCGCTTCCGGTGTCCACGAAAAGCGGCGCCGAAACACGCGTGAGATTGAGTTGTATCGAAAGATCTCTTTCAAAAAAATCCTTCACCTTTTTGATCGCGCACTCGGTTTGGCGCAGGGTCAGGAAGGAGCGATAGCCTTCGGGGATGATGACTTTGGACATGATTGGCGTTAAACCTTTCTCATTCGGGATAATGTTCACAGATATTGATATTATATCCGATTTTTTTCGGTTTGTAAATAGAATTTGAAATTATTTTTTGTTTTTTTTGCGCATTTCGGCAAAGAATGAACGAAGCAGCGCGCGCGACTCGGTTTCCATCAGTCCCCATTCGTAGCAAGGTCTGATTTCAAGCGGATAGGCAGAGAGGTCAAGCAGACCTCCGCATGCTCCCATCCGAGGGTCACGCGCAGCAAAGACCACTCGACCGATACGGGCATTGATCGCAGCCCCTGCGCACATCGGACAGGGTTCAAGCGTGACGTAGAGCGTGCAATCCGACAAACGCCAATGCCCCACTCGGCGGCACGCCTCGGCGATTGCAAGCGTTTCGGCGTGTGCAATCGCGCTGCCGTCGCGCTCACAACGGTTGTGTGCACGGGCGAGCAGCTCGTCCCCGCGCACGATCACAGCCCCCACGGGCACCTCGCCCGCCTTCCCGGCGAGCCTTGCCTCCTCAAGCGCCATACGCATCCAAACGGCATCGCGGGAGGACTCCGCCACGTCAGTACGGAACGGATAATCCGAGAATTCCATTTCCAAGGAGCAACAGAATAAGAACCTCCAGAAAAACGAGGACAAAAAAGACTACCATCGACGGTCGAAGAAAGAGCCTCCGAGCCGCTGCGGATGAGATCGGATGGGATGCGTAGCCATCCGCCGCAGGCAGGTCCTTTTCAAAAATTCCGTTGCGAAGCGTGCGATCGGTTCTGCAAAAGCGAACCGCAAAAAGGATCAGACCGATCACTCCCGGGATAAAGAGCGCGATCTCAAAGGCAACCGTTGTCATCGTAGAGACAAACGCATTGTCAATTCCGTAGAATATCATATCCTCCAGCGTTGCGGCGAGGTTGTTGAACATGTGCAAAGCCGAGCAGCAAAGAAGGCTGTTCGTCTTTTCGTAAACCACGCCGAGGAAGATCCCCGCAACAAAGGTATATAGAATCTGTGCAGGATTCTGATGCATCATCGAGAACATAAACGATGCAATCAGAACGGCGTTGACGCGTCCGAAGGGACGGCAGTTTGTCTGAATCGCACCGCGGAACAAAAACTCCTCACAAAAGCCCGGAACCACACAGGTTGCGATCAGCTCAAGCACCCATTCAAAGCCCTGCGGGCGGTTGATCGGAGCCCCCTCCAACGCCAGCGGTCGGTATTGCACAATATTAACGAAGGTGGCGTTGATACGGACAGCCGAAAAGATCACGGTTACGATTGCAGGCAGGAGCAGGAAGGTCCACGGCGAGGGAAGCCTGCGCAGCTGCATGGGTTGGTATGGATAATGCGCGCCTCGAATGCGACCGCGGAGAAGCAAAACAGGCAGCATAAAGGAGAGCATATAGCCCGTTGCGTAAAAAACCTGATAGATCACGGTTGCGGCTGTTGTCGGAGTGGTGAGAAGAAGCAGCTCATAAAGCACGATCGACACAACGCCAAACACGTTGATCAGGAGCAAAAAAAGAAGCATGGTCAAGCCAATTGATCCGATCACCCTGCGATAATACGCCTCGTTATACGTCATGCGCTACACCTCCCTTTTCAAATCCTAAAAAACAACATACGTATTATATCACAAAAAACGCGCTGTGTAAAGCGTTTTTCAGAAAAAGCAGAATTTTATCAACTCAATCGGCAGCCTTTGCCTCGATAGACTTGCCGCGATTGCGCCCGAGAGGCGTTCGTCCGAAATGTCGCTTATAGCAGCGACAAAAGAAGGACGTGTTTGGAAAGCCGACCTCGAGTGCCGCCTCCTCAACGGTGTAGATACCCGTTTGGATCATACCATCCGCCTGCTCGAGGCGCAGTCGGTTGCGGTAATCAATGGGTGAAAGCCCCGTATACTCCCGAAATAATCGGCGGAAGCCCGTTTCGCTCATATTGCAAAGATCGGCGTAAAAAACGATTTTGTTCTGCGCGGTATAGTTTCTCTGGAGCTCGTTGAGAGCAGGAAGAAGCTGACGGAATTTCGGAGAGAGCTCCTGCAGGCAGGAGACCGCACGCCAAAGGATCTCATACATCTTGTAGGTGCACCAATAGGAGCGGTTGCGGTCGATGAGCGCAGGGGTGGAGGCATTGAACAGACTGTTGATCTGCTGCTCCACCCGATAATTATAAATTCTGCGAACGTGCGAGAGCTCCTGTGGCAGGGAGCCGAAAACGAGATTGAATTGTGCTATCAGAATGGTGGTCATTTTTTCTTGATAGACGGCATGATAAACAATCCCCTTCGGGATAAAAAGCACCTCACCCGCCTCAAGGAGGATCACACGCTCCTCGGAGGCTGCATGTGGAAAGGTATATTCCAATCGTCCGCTTTGCACAAAGATAAAGCCGTGCTTATCGCGGCCTTCTCCATAAGAAAAACTGTGTCCCTTGCCTCGCGTCACCTTTACGAAATCAATATCCGATATTCCGCAGGAAACGGTTTCAAACTCGTAATATCTTTTCAAAAGCTCACTTCCCTTCCTTGGTAATTTCATTATAACAGGTCAAACGAATTTTGTCAAGAAAGAATTGGTCGAATCGTGTTATAATTGATTGATTTGGATATTGTTGTACCTCCAAAAAAATCTTATAATTAAACAGTAAACAAAAAGGAGGAATCGCCATGATCCAATTATTTGATGCAGGCACTACCATTTCCCTCACCTGTGCCGCCGACACCGAGGAGCCGATCCGCCTAGCCCTGCTCGACTTGCAGCGCGATCTGCGCAGACTCTCCGGACAAGATGACGATTTTAAGATCGTGCACACGTCTGCAGCGCCCTCGATTCGCGTAGAAACAGATCACACGCTCGGCGAGGTCGAGGCTTACCGTATCTCTGTTACCGACGCAGGCGTTACCATTACGGGAAGCGACACGCTGGGAACGGTTTTCGGCATCTATGCGTTCTCCACAAAATGCTTGGGTATCCTTCCCTTTCACCGTCTAACCGATCTTTTTCCTGCAAAATGCAAGGAAATGAGCCTTTCCGAGCAGGAAATTCACTCCCCCAAGCGCCTCATTCGATTCCGCGGATGGTTTCTCAATGATGAGGACCTGCTGACCGAATGGAGAATCAGCGGAGGAAAACGTAACATCGACTATCCCTTCTATCAGGACGTGATGGACGTTGACGTGCTTGATATGATCCTGGAGACTGCGCTCCGCATGGAGATCAATCTCGTGATCCCCGCCTCCTTTGTAAACATCGACAATCCCGACGAGGAGAAGCTCGTCAGAGCTACCTGCCGCCGAGGACTTTACGTTTCCCAGCACCACGTGGAGCCGATGGGCGTATCCTATTTTGCCGCCGATGAGTATCTGCAAAAGCACGGATGCGAGGGAGAGACGGTTTCCTTCCTCCAAAATCGCGCTCGTATGGAGGAAATCTGGACGTATTACGCAAAAAAATGGGCAAAATACGGCGATCGCGTGATCTGGCAGCTGGGATTGCGCGGCAAGGCGGATCAGGCGGTGTGGAAGGCAGACCCAAACGTTCCCGATTCGATCGAATCGCGCGGCGGTATCATCACCGACGCAATCGGCACGCAATATGAGATCATCCGAAAAATGCTCGGAAACGATGACTTTTTCAGCACGGCAACCCTCTGGAATGAGGGCTCGGAGCTATACGGCAAGGGTGTGCTGCGGTTACCGCCCAAAACGATCCCGATTTTCTCCGATCTCGGGCTGGATCAAATGTTTGGAGAGGACCTCTACAAGGTCGGTCTGACCCAAAGTGATCCGTACGGCGTTTATTATCACGCATGTTTCTGGACGCGTGGACCGCACCTGACCGAGGGCTGTGACCCCGAAAAAATGGCTTTTTGTTACCGTGAAGCCGCACGAAACGGAAATCTCTGCTATTCCATTCTGAATGTTTCCAACGTTCGCCCCGTTCATCTCTCCGCCGCGCTCAACGCACACATCCTGTCTGATCCGTTGCATTACAGTGCATCCGAAAGCATAGCAGCGCTTGATCGCGCGATTTTCGGTGATGCTGCTGAAGCGGTGACCGCATTGAGAGAGCAATATTTTACCTGCTTCGCGGATTTTGGTGAGACTCCGCTGCAAAATATGGCACAGTCAACGAACTTTTATTTCCATGAATATCCAAAACTCCCCTTTATCCGAAACGCGTCAAACGACGGACAGCTCTCCTATTTCGGCAAATATATGCTCATGGGCAGACAGGACAACCGTTTTCCAAAGATCAACGATGCAACCAAGCTGCTTTTAGCGGAAAGTGCAAGGAAATTCGAGATGCTCTACATAAAGGAAACGCAGCTCAAGGCGCACTTGCCCGAGAATAGCAGAGCCTATTTCGATCAATTTCTGAAATACCAGACCCTGCACATGCAGCTGCTGACAGAGTGGTGTATTGGCTGCATGGAGCTACTTGATGACACTCTCCCAAAGGAAGCACGTCTTGCAAGCGGAGAAAATGCCTGCAAAAAGCTCGAGCAAATCTTGGAGGAGCGTCACGTGCTTGAGACGGGCATTTGGAAGAATTGGCACAGAGGCGACAAAAAAATCAATATCCGCGGTCTTTTGAAGTTGACCGCAAAAGCTTGTGAGGAGCTCGAACAATGAAAGAAAATTATCTACTGAACACAACGGGCGCGGCAGAGCTCTATCATGCGCATGCAAAAGAGCTGCCGATCATTGACTATCATAACCATCTCTCGGTTGAGGATATCGCAAATGACCGTCGCTACACCGATCTCGCCTCACTTTGGCTCACTCCCGACCCCTACAAGCACCGCCTGATGCGCATTTGCGGCATCGACGAGCGCTTCATCACGGGGGACGCCGAGCCCTTTGAGAAATTTGAAAAATACTGTTCCGTATTTCCCTATCTCGCAGGCAATCCCGTTTATGATTGGTCTCGCATGGAGCTCTCGGGCATCTTTGGCATCGAGGTTGTTCCGAGCGCTGCCAACGCACGCTATATCTACGATAAAGCAAACGAAATGCTCGCTTCGTCGGAATTCTCAAACAACGCCATTCTCTCTCGCTTCAACATTGTGTATCAGGCGCCCGTTGCAACGATCACTGACAGTCTTTCCTCTTTTGACGGCAAGCGTCTCGCGCCATCCCTGCGCGGCGACAATCTGCTCTCCCCCACTCCCGAGCTGATTGCAGAGCTGCAAAGGCTGAGTGGGGTGACGGTGACGAATGATGCGACCTATCTTGCGTCAATATCGGTTCTGCTCGACCAATTTGATGCAGCAGGCTGTCGCCTTGCCGACCACGCACTCGACGACGGATTTTTTGCAAACGATACCGACGGACGGGCAACAGATATTCTTGTTCGACTTGGAAACGAATACGCCAAGCGCGGATGGACACTGCTCCTTCACCTTGGTGCAAAGCGCAAAACGAGTGCTCGTCTGGCGCGTCTGGCAGGTCCTGCAGGCGGCTATGCCGCGGTTGGCAGTTCGTTTGACGTATCGTCCGTGTGCAGCCTGCTTGGTGAGATGGAATCGCGCGGCAAGCTCCCCGACACCGTTCTTTTTCCGCTGAATATGAGCGATCAGGCTGCGCTTTCGGTAATGCAAGGCTCCTTTTCCGAGGACGGCGTTGCCGCCAAGGTGCAGCTCGGCCCCGCATGGTGGTGGTGCGATCACGCCCTCGGAATCCGAAATGCACTCTCCTGCACGGCATCCTTTGGTGTACTCTCGCAATTCATCGGCATGACCACCGACTCGCGCAGCATCCTTTCCTTCGTGCGGCACGATTATTTCCGCCGCCTGCTCTGCTCCTACCTCGACGAAATGAACACGGCACAGGAGCTTGGCATGTCCCTCGCTCTCATGGGCGAATATGCAGAGCGGATCTGCTTCAAAAACGCGCTTGAAAAGATCGAGCGCAGAAAATAAAGACAGATAACCGAAATTTGAAAACAATACTAAAAAAGAAAGAAGTAATCAAAAATGGTAAAAAGATTTGAAGGCAAGATTGCCGTTGTCACGGGTGCAGGCGGAACGCTCTGCTCTGAAATTGCAATTCAACTGGCTCTTGAGGGTTGCGTGACCTTTCTCGTTGGCAGAACCGAGGAAAAACTGATCAAAACCGCGCAAAAAATCGCAGAGCTTGGCGGCACGCCTGCCGAGATACACGCCTGCGACGTGACCGACACCAAGGAGATCGCGGCACTTGCGGAGCGGGTTTCGGCAGTTGGCGGTTGCGACTTTCTGATCAACGGCGCGGGTGGCAACAACGTCAAGGCAATGCCCACAATCACAAAATACGATCCCCGAGAGCTCACGGGAGAGCTTTCCGAGGGTGAGCGCGGTCTCTATGACATCGACATGGACGCCTTTGAGAGTGTGCTCAAAATCAATACGATGGGCACCGTGATCCCCACGATGGAGCTTGCCAAACAGATGATCCGAAAAGGCGGCGGTTCCGTGATCAACTTTGCCTCGATGAACACCTACTGCCCCCTCACCCGTTGCTTTGCATACGCAATGAGCAAGGCAGCGGTTTCCAATCTCACGCAGTCTTTTGCGGCATACTATGCCCCCGCAAACGTACGCATCAATGCGATTGCGCCCGGATTTATGGTCAACGAGAGAAGCAAAAACTATCTTGGCACGGTTGAGGAAGGACTGACCAAGCGCGGAGAGCAAGTGATCTCTCACACGCCCATGGGACGCTTTGGCGTTGCAAGCGACCTGATTGGATGCGTGAAATGGCTCCTGGACGACGAGGCGGCAGGCTTTGTAACCGGCATCACGGTTCCTGTTGACGGCGGCTTTTTGACGCTCGGAGGCGTTTGATATGATACTCGCCGATTATTTTCGCAGCACGCACGATATGACCTGGGATCTCGCAATCCAGAGCGGCGTGCGTCATGGCGTGATCCGTCTGCCCGAGGACGGACGCTTTGACTACGGAGATCGCGAACATTGGGAAACTCTCTGCAAGCGCTTCACCGATTTCGGCATTACCCCTGTCACAATTGAGCCGATGCCAAACGAGCTGCACGATCACATCAAGGCGGGCGACGGCAAGCGCGACGAGTCGATCGAGCGTGTGATCTCGATGCTTCCGCACATGCGTACAATGGGCATCGACACCATCTGCTTTAACTGGATGGCACACATCGGTTGGCTCCGCACCTCCTCGGATTACCCCGAGCGCGGCGGCGCGCGTGTGACTGAATTCAAAATGGCTGATTTCAAGCTAACCGAGGCAAAAATCACCGCCGACGAGCTTTGGCGCAACTACGAATATTTTATCAAGGCCATCATTCCCGAGGCAGAAAAATACGGCATCAAGCTCGCTCTGCATCCCGATGATCCGCCCGTGGCGCGTCTTGGTGACGTTGAACGCATTATGATCAGTCGGAAAAACATCCGAAAAGCGATCTACGGGATCGTGAACAGCGACAGCCTCGGCATCACAATGTGCCAGGCAAACTATTTCATCATGGGCGAGAATTTGGAATCAACCATCGAGGAATTTGCAAAAAAGATTTATCTCGTTCATTTCCGCAATACCAAGGGCTCGCCCGAGCATTTTCGCGAGACCTTCCACGATAACGGTGACCTCGACATGGCACGCTTGATGAAGATTTACGTCAAAAACGGCGTGGACGTGCCGATCCGTGTCGACCACGTTCCCACCATGGCAGGTGAGGTTTCCACCCTCCCCGGCTACGATGCCCTCGGAAGACTCTTTGCAATTGGATACCTAAAAGGCATTTTGGATGCAGTTGAAGGGAGATAGCTATGATCAAGATTGAAAACGAAATTTTAAGAAAGCAACCAAAATTTTGGAATCACGCTCTTTTTCACCCAACCGATGCCATTGAGGACCCTTGGGGCAAACGCATTCTTGACCGCATGGCGGCAGATGGCGCCATCAATACCATTCGCATCTATTCGATGTTTGAGGATATCGTTTACCTTGGTGAGAACGGTGATATTTGCTATGATTTTCGTCTGAGCGATCTGCGCCTTGACTATCTGCTGGAAAAGGGCTTTGAGCCTTTGATCGCCTACGGCGGTATGCCGGATTGCATCGCGAAAACCACAAAGCTTCAGGCAAGCGTGTCCAAAAATAAAACTCGCTACAAGGGAAAAATGTGGAACACATCGCCGCCTGCGGACTATACCGTTTGGGAGGAGGTTTGCTATCAGTATACCAAGCATCTGGTCGAGCGTTACGGAGAGGAGACAGTTGCCGGGTGGCATTGCCATTGCCACAACGAGCCGGACGGAGTGTTCTGGATGACCGATTTGGAGCGAAGCGATTATGCGCCAAAATGTGCGGAATACTGCAAGCTTTATGACGCGTTCGTTCGAGGCGTACGCCGCGCAAGCAAAGGAATTCGGCTGGGTGGTCCCGCTCTTGCACATGATCTTAATTTTTTGGATTGTTTTCTTTCCCACATCAGAGACACGGGCGTTGAAATGAACTATATTGCCGTTCATACCTACGGCACGGGAGTTACGCGAATCAATGACGGCTCAAAGCCGATCGCAACCGAAAATCATTTCACGTACCGAATCAACCCCTATATGGAGGTGATACGTAAGTACGGATTTGGTGACACAGAGCTCGTCATCGACGAGTGGGGCGCATCTACACAGGGCTTTTCCAATGTTGAAGAATGCCCTCCTCTGATCTTTCGAGAGCATGAGGTCTATTCTGCGTATTTTACCAAGCTGATCTATCAGCTGATCGATTCGGGCATCAACATTTCCAAAATGATGATCTGTCTCTCGGGTCAGCACGAGATGGTGACCGATTTCTCGGGCTTCCGCAATTTCTTCACCCTCAATTTTATTGCCAAGCCGATCTACAATGCCCACTTGATGACCTCTAAAATGCATGACTATCTGGTTGGAGCAGCTTGCGATAACGAAAAGGTTTTCACCATTCCCACAACGGATGAAAACGGCAACCTCGCCGTGATGCTCACTTATTGCTCCAAGCTTTTCGAGGAGGATCTTCCTGCAATTGACGAGGAAATCACCTTTGCAGATGATATTTCCGACAAAACCGTGAGCGTTTATTGCATCGACAAAAACAACACCAATCCCTATCGCACGTGGGAGCGTCTCGGCAAGTCTGAAATGACCGAGGAGCTTCTTGCGCGCCTCAAGGAGGAGGGACAGCTCAAGCCCGTGTGGGTGCAAAGCGGATCAGAGCCACTTTCGCTCAAGCTCACAGCCAACTGTACGTATCTGATTACGGTAACAAAGTAAAGGAGAATCCATATGAACTTCAACGATAGAGAAAAAATCATTGCCCTCACGCCCCTTTGGAAGGGCGAAAGAATGCCGGATGGCAGACCGAAGGTTGCCGACAAGCACCTCGACGCACTCTACGGCATGACGCTGGAGGAGGTCTGGAAGCCGATCTTTGTGCTCGGCTACGAGCATCAGTTCGTTGGCGGCGGCGAGGCGCCGCTCCATGCGCTTCACAACGACGGCAGAAAGCTGGTGGGCAGAGCGGTGACCTGCACCTACTGCCCCACTCGCCCCGATCTGCATGACGTGCAATTCTCTCGCGGTGCCGAGGACGGGCTGACCGGAAACTACAATCAATGGGTGATTGACCGCCTTTCCGAGCGCGATGTTGTGGTTTGCGACATGTACGATAAAATCTACAAAGGCACCTTTCTTGGCGGTAATCTCACCACGGCGATCCATAAAAGAACCAAAAACGGCGGTGCCGTTGTTTGGGGCGGCGTGCGGGACGTGGAGCAGATGAAGCAGGTGCCCGACGTGCAGGTCTACTATCGCGGCATTGATCCCACCCCCATCCGCGAATTCGTGATGAAGGATTGGAACGATATCACCTCCTTCGGCGGCGCGGTTTGCCTACCCGGTGACGTGGTATTCGGCGCGGGCGGCGGCGTGCTGTTCATCCCCTCGCATCTCGTTGCCGACGTGGTAGAGGGTGCAGCAAAGACCCATGTAAAGGACGATTTCGGATTTGAGATGATCTCGCAGGGTAAATTTACAACCGCACAAATCGACAAAAATACATGGTCGGAGGAAATGCTCGACATGCTGCTCGAGTGGATTCGTACCGATCCGCGCGGTGAGGCATACCGCGACCTCGATTGGTCGAAGGAATACGATCTCGCACGCAACGGCGACCCGAACGATACGCAGACGGCACTTTAAGGAGAGGTTGGCATGGAATACAAGGAATACGGTCATTGGTCGGAGGACGGCAAAGAATATATCATAACCGAGCGCAAAACCCCGCGCCATTGGTATAACTATTATTTCAACGATACCTACAACGCGTTTGCGTCGCAGGTGGGCTTTGGTGAAGGATTTTGCCAGGATCAACTTGGAAATCGCATTCCGCTCGTAACCGACCGTTGTGTCTATTTTGTGGATCGTGAGAGCCGTTCGTGGCATACCGGAGTAGGTCTTCCCATGCAGGAAAGCTTCGATCAATACGAATGCCGCCACGGTCTTGGTTATTCGACGATCATGTGCGAAAAAAATGGAATTCGGAGCGAATACACTATTTTTGTTCCTGCCGAGGGCAACTGTGAGGAATGGATCGTGCGCGTGAGTAATCTACGAAACACCGAGGCAAAGCTCTCGGTGATCGGTTACGCCGCCACCGACTGCGACGGCAAATACACCCCTCAGGGCTACAACAGCTTCTCCGCTGAGCTCGACCGTGAGATTGATGCGCTTTGTGCGAAGATCGCGAAGAATTTTGACGGGCCCAAGCGTTTTACTTACGCTTATATGCAAGCCTCCGAGCCGATCAAGGCGTATGACACACGCAAAAATGCCTTTTTAGGTGTTTACGGCGCGAAAGAATGCCCCGAAGCACTTGAGCTGACGGGCGGCTGCACCAACTCCCCCACCTGCGTGGAAAAGATCTGCTTTGCAATCGAAAATGAATGCACGCTCGGAGTGGGAGAGAGCAAAACGCTCGCTTTCCGCATCGGTCACGCACTCAAAAAGGAGGATATCTCTCACACGCTTTCGATGGAGGTCGTACAGGAAGCGCTGGAAACAGTCAGGACAACGCGGCTTGCCGAGATCGACGGCGTACTGATCGAGACTCCCGACGAGCGCCTGAATCTTGCATTCAACAGCTTTTATAAGTATGCCACCAACATGGGCTCGCGCTGGGCTCGTGTACGCCACAACGGATACCGCGACATGGCAAGCGACACCGAATGCCTCGGCGCCTTCAATCCGACCCTTGCATGGGAGCGCTTCAAGCGCATTCTCACCTATCAATATTCCAACGGCTACTGCCCCCGCACCTTCATTGACGGTAAGATCAAGCCCAACAACTTCTCGGACTGTGCTGTTTGGATCACCTTCACGGCACACACGCTGATCATGGAGCTTGGGGACCTCTCGCTGCTCGATCAGGAGGTCGCCTTCAATGACGGCAGTGTTGCAACCGTATTTGAGCATCTGCGTCGCGCGGTCGACTATCTGTATCATTTCCAGGGAATGCACGGACTGATCAGAATCTGGGGCGGTGACTGGAATGACGGCATGAACAAGGCGGGACTCAAGGAGCTCGGCGTGAGTGTTTGGCTCTCGATCGCGTGGTATCGTGCAAACAATCTCTTCCTTGAGCTTGCGAGCCTTCTCGGGCGGGACGATCTCCTTGCGCAGCACCGTCAAATGGGCGAGGACATGCGCGAGAAGATCGAGCAATACGGCTTTGACGGAGACTATTACATCACCGCAATCAATGACAAGGGTGAAAAGATCGGATCGAAGGAGAGCCGTGAGGGAAAATTTTATCTCAACCCTCAGCTTTGGGCGGTCTTTTCGGGTATCGCTCCGCGAGAGAAGCTCGAACGGATTATGGCAGAGATAGACCGTCAGCTGGAGCGTCCACTTGGAACGCTGGTCAATTACCCCGCCTACACCGACTACGACCCCTTCATCGGCAACATGACCGCGCAGCCTGCGGGAACTCTGATCAATCAGGGCGTTTATCTCCACCCAATGGCATGGAAGCTTGCGGCTGAGGCGATCATGAAGCGCCCCGAGCGCGTGCAAATGACACTGGAAAAAATCCTCCCCTGGGATCACACCCACGCCCCCACCTGCGGCGAGCCCTACATCCTCTACAATTTCTACTACGGCGAGGAAAGCGGCTACCGCTACGGCACCCCGGGACAGAGCTGGAGAACGGCAACCACGCAATGGGTGGTTCGTGCGCTCGTTCACTTTGTTTTCGGATTGAAGCCCGATCTCAACGGCATGCGCCTTGATCCTTGCCTGCCTCCTGCTTGGGAGCATGCAAAGATCACAAAGCGCTTCCGCGGTGCAACTTACGAAATCGTTTATCGTCAGGCAAAGGGCACCAAGGGCGAGATCGACCGCATTACGGTTGACGGCGCCCCCCTCGACGGCACGTGCCTACCCTGCGACGGAAAGAGCACCTACCAAGTGGAGGTCCTGCTCAAATAAATATAAGGATAGCCTCAAGTGCTCAGCACTTGAGG
>CAJKPX010000002.1 GCA_905201895.1 uncultured Eubacteriales bacterium
CATCCACCGCCCCTGCTCTTTCAAATGCACCGTTAATGATGCTGCCGCCCTCCAAAAGCAGAGCGTTACAACCAATGATGTTCTTCAGCTTGAACAAGGCAAGCTCCACGTCAATGGATTTCTCCCCCGCGAAAATGTACGGAATCTCCATAGCTTCAAGATATCCGAGATAACGCTCGTCCACATCTTCCGAAAGCACCTCGATGATCTGCGCGCCGTCATAGCTGGGATCTCCGTCGGGATCTATGATCTTGTTCGACTTCCAACCGAGCTTGCCGTGCGTATCGAATGCAATCGCATAGAATCCACTGAGATCGTCCACGATGAAATCCATTTTCATATCCATATCGTGATGCACGGGCTTATACTGAGTCAAATCGGGATACCAACCGCCCGTGAAGCTCCCTTCCATAGTCACTCGGCCGCAAATGAAGCCGTCGGCTTTCAACTGACGGTTGATGCGATAATAAATGTCGGTTGCTCCGGCGCACTCGGGCTGAAACAAGAAATCGCCCGTGACCTTGCCGTCAATGCTGGTCACCATATGGCAAATGATATATGGTCTATGCATGTCAAAAACCTCTTTTCTTTGGTTACTGCGGTCAAAAATTTGAACTGCGACATTATTTTTCGATCTCGCCCTTCCAATCCAGAATCCCACCGAACTCCACGATATTCGTGTAACCCAGCTTGACCAACTTTTCAGATGCCTCTTTACTGCGTCTGCCGCTACGGCAGTACACCATGATAAGCTGATCCCTATCGGGCAGTTCGGAGATCTCGGCGGTGCTGATGGTTTCGTTTGGTACGTTGATGGCGTTCGGGATATGCCCTGCGGCAAACTCATCGCGACGGCGCACGTCGAGAATGATATAGCCGCTCTCCTCTGCCATCATATTCACCGCCTCGTCCATGGTGATCTGGCGGTAGGTATTGGTCCGGGGATTGCCCGCTTCGGCGCATCCCGTCAGCATCAATGCGGATAATAATATCGGTATCAGTTTTTTCATAATTTACCTCCTTGTATGCTATGCACATTATTGTTTATATAATTAGTATACCACAAATTTTGCCTCCTTTCAACAGAATTCTGTAAATAACAAGGCAATGCCTGTAAGTGTAAATTACGCTGTTGAATTTACTCAAAAAAAGAAAACGCGTTTTTTTGTTTCATCATGCGGATGCTCCACTCCGATGATGGATCATCGGGGGCGCAGATCAAAAATCGACCGATGAGAAACAAGCCTCATCGGTCGATTGATTTTTGCTTTTTATTTTTTGATGGCGCCGTCGATCACGGTGAGACCCTCGTCCAGAATGCTCCAATCCTTGATCATGCGAAGATTTTCAAGGCGGAAGGCGCAGGGCCATGCGGGAAGCCATTGAGACAGGCTGAAGGGCTTGGAGGTGTGGCGACCCCAACGCGTGTGGAAGATCGCCTCATCCTGCGCACCTGCGGGGCGCAGGCGCTTGTTGATAAACAGCGTGCCGTCCGAAATTCCCTGCGAGGTGTTGCACCAGAACGCCACTGCACGCTCCTTCCACTGAACAAAGCCCGTGATCTCGTAGAGCTTGAGGAAGGATTGCACGTCGCGAAGTGCATATTGGTCGAGTGCCTGATGAGGGGTGGATACGCTGGTGGAGCCGAAGGTATCGTAGCCGAGCTTGGAGATCAGACAATCCTCGGGGTATTCCACCGTGAAATGCATCATCCACGTGCAGAGATACCATCCAATCTTCTCCGCCTTGCCAACATATGCCTTGTCGCCCGTGATCTCATAGAGGGCAAGCGCATCGCGCAGGAGCGGCGAGGAGGATTCCTTGTCGATGCTGTAGGTGTCGAGCGCACCCGCAGTGGTAAAGCCCTCGCGCTCGAGCTCCTCATAATAAAAGTCAAATGCGCGGAGCGCGGAGCGGAGATATTTTTCGTCTCCCGTCTTCTGATATGCCTTCAGAATGGGCAGGATCAAAAAGCATCCGATCGTTCCCTTCTTTGCAAGCACATTGCCGTCGTTATCCCATGCCTTTGCAAAGCATCCGCTCTCATCCTGACTTTCCAGCGCGAAATCGCAGGTATCGAGCGCCGCCTTGAGATATTCAGGCTTATCGATGCCGAGTGCCGCAAGACGGTCATACGCCTCAAAATAACCGTCCGCACCCGTTCCGAGGTTGCAGGCATCGTGCTTGATCGTGGTTCTTCCCTGCTCATCCCGCGTCTTGGGCTTGCCAACCTGATTGAGCAGACTTTCAAACTGATCCTCGCCCCATTCCCAACGGTCAAGCTCCTCTGCGGTCATATTCTCGAGCGGCAGGGTGCGCAGGCGCATATCGTATTCCATTTTTGCCGAGAGGAACTTTCCGCGTCCCTCGCCGTATTTGAGCCATGCATCGTGCGCCTCAAGTGCTATTTCGAGGTTATCGCGATCTCCGTTTACGGCATAGTCATAGATAAAGGCGTTTGCCATCGACGCATTTTGACCGACCCAGCCGAGCTCGTAGCGATGCTCTTTTTTCTTATAGGCACACACCGAGGGATGCCATTGCGAGCCGACCACAAAGCCCGCAAAGCCATCACGCTCACGCATGAAGAGCGAGCGGGTGTAGGCTATCGAGAGGCGGTAAAGCTCCTCTGCGCTTCGCGGCGCCTTCATCGGATGTGCATAATATCTCCACGCGAAGTCGAGCAAGCCCGCATAGCGGTGCATGCTGCCGTCGGATTCCCGTGCATAAATGATGCCCTCAAAATCCTGCCGCGGCTCCATCGTGCCCTGAAATGCCTCGCCCCAGAAGTGTCTCTGCAGGGTTCGCGGCTTCTCCTCCTCGGGGAAGATCAGCACGTGATTTTCACCCTCGTCAACCTTGTAGAGCGAGCAGGCAGAATTGCTGTTTGCCTCTGCCATGAGTGCGATGCTGATCGCCTCGTTTTCGCTATACGTGCAGGCGGGGATGGTCACTCTGTGCGATGCCCAGCTCCACGGCGTTCCGTCCTCGTCGCGGTCACCGATGTATTCGGGAAAATCGCCCCAGCCGTTTCCGTTGTAGCTGACGGCGGGAACCATGGTAAAGCTCGATTCCCCATAGAGCACAAGCTCCATTCTCATGTGATCCACGGGAATGTCGGTGTGACGATGCCATTTCCATGCGCCGCCTTCGATCGGCTCGAAGGTGTCGATCGCGCCCTCGCAAGGCACAATCTTCGCATATGCCTTACCGTTTTTCGTGATCTCAAAAATTCCGTTTTTTTGAAGTATTTCCATCATGTTCATCTCTCCTCTATCTTCCCTTCAATGTAAGTGAGTCCCTCGTCAAAAATGTTCCAATCCTCCTGCCAACGCAGGTTTTCCAGGCGGAAAGCACAGGGCCATGCGGGCAACCATTGCGACGGCATAAACGACGGCACAAAGGCTCTGCCCCAACGCGTGTGGAAGATCGCCTCATCCTGACCGCCTGCCGGACGAAGTCTGCCATTGACCACCAGCGTGCCGTCCGAAATGCACTGATTTGCGCCGTACCAAAGTGCCTTTGCGCGCTCCTTCCATTGAATAAATCCCGTTTTCTCATAGAGCCATAGGAAGCTCAACACGTCGCGCAGAGCATACTGATCGAGCGCGTTATGCGGTGTTGATACTGCGGTGACGCCAAAGGTGTCAAAGCCCATCTGACCGATCACACTATCGGCAGGATACTTCACCGTGAAATGCATCATCCACGTGCACAAATACCAGCCAATCGCCTCACCCGCCTTGATGTAGCGCTCTTCACCCGTGACCTCGTAGAGCTTTCTGCAAACACGAAGCAGAGGAGATGCCGATTCCTTGTCGATCGAATAGGTGTCGAGCGCGCCTGCCGTGGTAAATCCTTTTTCCTCGAGCTCGCTGTAATAGAACCAGAAAGCGCGCTTTGCACTGTCCAGATATCGCGAGTCTGCGGTGTGAC
The DNA here is from genome assembly GCA_905201895.1 of uncultured Eubacteriales bacterium. GTDB lineage: Bacteria > Bacillota > Clostridia > Oscillospirales > CAG-272 > UMGS1865. Next base: position 3,937 of record CAJKPX010000002.1, read on the forward strand.
GGTAAGCCGAGATCAGGGGAAGGCAGAGGAAGGCTCCAATTGTACCGGTCTTAGCCGTAATATTTCCGTCGCGATCCCAGCTCTTTGCAAACGAGCCGTCCTCGGCTTGATTTTTCAGTGCAAATTCACTCACGTCGATTCCGAGCTGCAGATACTCGGGCTTGTCGATGCCTGCTTTTTTGAGCATCTCGTATGCCTCGATATACATTTCAGCACCCGTGCCGAGACAGCAAGCGTTGCATCCAATATAAAGACTTCCGTCCTGATCGCGTCTGAGCGGGGAGATTTTGTTTCTCCTGATGCGGTCGCGCATTGCCTCCATCAAATCCTCACTGTATTTCCATGGATCGAGCTCCATATTCTCGTCATAGGAAAACCACATGCTTTCATGGCGGTCGATGCGGCTCACGAAAAGACCCTTTTGCACGATCGCATGCTCCATCCATTTATCATGGGTCTCAAGCGCCATATCAAGCTTAAGCTTGTCCCCTGTTTTCAGATAGCTGTGAATAAAGGCGTTTGCCATGGATGCGCTCTGCCCCACCCAACCGATCTCATATCGGTGCTGATGCTTTTCATATCCGTGCAGATTTTTATTCCAAGGCGCGCCCGTGGTAAAGCCAGCCAAGCCGTTCGGCTCGCGCTGGAAGAGAAAATGACAGTAGGAAAGTGAAAGTCGTTCCAGCTCCTCCGCCCTTCGTGCGGGGATCGCCTCATGTCCATAGAAGCGGAAAGCAAAATCCATCAGCTGCTTATAGCGATGCGTGCCACCGTCTGAAGGAATCACCTGCACGACCGCCTCAAACTCACATCGAGGCTCCATCTCGCCCTGAAAGGCGTCCCCCCAGAAGTGACGCTGAAGTGTTCTCGGCTTTTCCTCCTCGGGGAAGATCAGCACGTGCTTCCGTCCCTCCTCGGTTTGATAAAGCGAGCAGGCATTGTTGTCGTTTGCCTTCGCCATCAATGCCACGCTGATCTCGGCATTTTCCGAGTACGTGCAGGCAGGGATGGTCACTCTGTGCGATGCCCAACTCCAAGGGGTTCCATCCTCATCGCGGTCTCCGACGTATTCGGGGTAATCCCCCCAGCCGTTTCCGTTGTAGCTGACGGCGGGAACCATTGTAAAGCTCGATTCCCCATAGAGCACAAGTTCCATTCTCATATGATCCACGGGCACATCGGTGTGACGGTGCCATCTCCATGCGCCCTCCTCGATCGGCTCGAAGGTATCGGTCGCGCCATCAACGGGCACGATCCTGGCGTATGATCTGCCTCCCACGGTGATCTCATGGGTCCCGTTTTTCAAAGTGATCTCGATCATGTGCGCGTCTCCTTAATTTTTCCTGTTATTTGGGTAAGCCCCTCGTCAAAGAAGCTCCAATCCTCATGCCAACGCAGGTTTTCCAAGCGGAAGGCGCACGGCCAGGCAGGAAGCCACTGGGAGATGCTGAATGGCTTGCCCGTGTGCCGCGCCCAACGGGTGTGGAACACGGCCTCGTCCTGCGCGCCTGCGGGACGCAAACGGTTGTTGATGAACAGCGTGCCGTCCGAAATGCCTTGGCTGGTATTACACCAGAAGGCGATAGCGCGCTCCTTCCACTGAATATATCCCGTCAGCTCGTAAAGCTTAAGGAATGAGAGCACGTCGCGCAATGCGTACTGATCCAACGCCTGATGCGGCGTGGAAACGCTGGTGGAGCCAAAGGTATCGTAGCCAAGCTGTGTGATCAGGCTATCCTCGGGATAATTTACGGTAAAGTGCATCATCCAGGTGCACAGATACCAGCCAATCTTTTCCGACTTCGTCACGTAAGCGCGATCGCCCGTGATCTCGTAAAGCGCCAACGCAATTCGAAGCAGGGGGGAGGCGGATTCCTTATCAATGCTGTAGGTATCCAAAGCGCCCGCGGTGGTAAAGCCCTCGCGCTCCAGCTCCTCGTAATAGAAATCAAAGGCACGAGTGGCGGAATTCAGATATTTTTCCTCTCCGGTGTGCTGATATGCCAAAAGGATGGGAAGCACAAGGAAGCAGCCGACCGTTCCCTTTTTGGCGATAACGTTACCGTCGTTATCCCAGGATTTGGCAAAGCAACCGTTCTCGTCTTGGTGCTTCAAGGCGAAATCGCAGGTATCCAGCGCCGCCTTGAGATATTCTGGCTTGTCGATGCCGATCTCACGCATCAGATCGTAAGCCTCGAAATACCCTTGCGCGCCGGTGCCCACGTTGCAGGCGTCGTGCTTGAGGATAGGCTTGCCGTTGGCATCGCGCTTTTTGGGCTTGCCGACCTGGTTGAGCAGGGATTCAAACTGATCCTCGCCCCATTCCCAACGGTCAAGATCGGCGGCGGTCATATTCTCCAGCAGCAGCGTGGAGACCCAGGGGCGGTACTCCATTCTGCAACAAAGGAAATCGCCCTTTGCCTGGGTATATTTGATCCAGGCGTCGTTGGCCTCAACGGCCATATCAAGGCTTGCCTTGTCGCCGGTCTTGATGTAATTATCGAGGAAGGCGTTTGCCATCGAAACGTTGTGTCCGACCCATCCAAGGCCGTACTGGTGCTCGTATTTTTTATAACCGTTCAATGCGGGGTACCACTGCGCACCCGTAGTAAAGCCGGCAAAGCCGTCACGCTCTCTCATATACAGAAACCGTGCAAAGGCAAGGGAGAGGCGGTGCAGCTCGGCGGCACTTCTGGCGGGCTTCATCTCGTGACCGTAGTAGCGCCACGCGAAGTCAAGCAATCCCTTATAGCGGTGCTTGGTACCGTCCGACGGTTGCACAAAAACGATGCCCTCGAAATCGCAGGTGGGCTCCATCGTGCCCTGGAACGCATCACCCCAAAAGTGGCGCTGGAGCGTTCTGGGCTTTTCCTCTTCGGGGAAAATGAGCACGTGCTTTTTGCCCTCATCCACGCTGTAAAGCGAGCAAGCGGAGTTGCTGTTCGGCTCGGCCATGAGCGCGATGCTGATCGCGTCATTTTCACTGTACGTGCAGGCAGGGATGGTCACTCTGTGCGATGCCCAACTCCAAGGGGTTCCATCCTCATCGCGGTCTCCGACGTATTCGGGGTAATCCCCCCAGCCGTTTCCGTTGTAGCTGACGGCGGGAACCATTGTAAAGCTCGATTCCCCATAGAGCACAAGTTCCATTCTCATATGATCCACGGGCACATCGGTGTGACGGTGCCATCTCCATGCGCCCTCCTCGATCGGCTCGAAGGTATCGGTCGCGCCCTCGCAGGGCAGAATTTTCGCATATGTCACGTGATCTGCAACAATCTCATATACACCGTTTTGAAGCTTGATCTCGGTCATGACAGCGTTGCCTCCTTTTCTCCTCTTGCATCACGGATCTCGCTGACCGCGATCGAAACAAGGGAAATAATATTGCCAACAACAGTGGGTACGGAAAAAGTGATAAAGCCGTAAATGAGCCAAAGGGAAATCCCGGCGAAATTGAAGCGACGAAGCCACCTTTGGCGTGTCTGCCAATAGCCGATTACTGCGAAGCAGGAGCCGATCATGGGCAATAAGCTCTCGGGCCCCGCCCAGCTGAGGCAGGAAAAGCCGATCGTGACGAGACAAAAGCCGACGGGAAGGAAGAATCCTCTGGCCCATGCTCGCTTTCCCTTTTGAGAGAAGAGCGCACCGCGCACCGTGTTGATGCAATTGATCACACAACCTGTCCATGCTCCGAGCAGAAAGAAATGCACGGCGGAAAACCCGTCCGAAACCGATTTGAGCGCAATGCTCCCCAGCCTTGACCGTGCGCGAAAAATAAACCAACTCAGAATGAGCGGCACAAATCCCAGAATCTGTGCAATTGCTGTAACGGGATCGGCGAACTGCGCGGCAAGCTCCCGAAAATATCCGATCATTCAAAATCCTCCCGATTGAACGACCATTCCTCGCGCCGACGGAAAGACTTTTTGAAGGTCTTTGTCAGCACGCCTTTTCTTTCAAGATGTACATAGCAGTTCACGTCACACGCTCTGCCGCAAATCGAGCATTGGTATGCATGCTGTGCAGGCGGATAGAAATAGATATTGTCAAGGATCTGTCTCGCAGCCTCGGAATCAACTCTCGCCTCGCCCGTGATAATCTCGAGTCTGTTTTCAAAATTTGCAAATGCATCGGGCGGCATAAAGGGGTTTTTGAGTCCGTTCGCGCCGTTGTAATAAACCGCACATTGCCACGGATCAACCGCACCTTCCTCGGAAATGGCTTTTCCGGGGCATCCCCTGACACATTCTCCGCATCGGTCGCAAAGATGGGGCTCCTTAACGGGAGTCGGCTCAAGCTCTGCATCGGTGAGGACAAAGCAAACGCGAACAAAGGGGCCGAATTCATCGGTGAGGAGTGCGCCGTGCAGTCCGAGCTCTCCCAGGCCGCAAAGAACCGCCGCCTCAGAAAAATCCATCTGCGTCTCCTGCGCGAGCCCTCTGTAGACCGCATCGTATGCCACCTCGGGATTGGTAGAATCCTCCTGTGCCATAATCTGCTGATGACGTCTTTGCGGAAGCGCAAGATAGCCTGCCTCCTCCAGCATCATGGAGAGACGCACCTGCACCATGGGCATCACGGTTTCCTCCATGTTCTCCACGCCCATCGTGGTATATTGGTAATAGGTGCTTCCCTCCTCGATGCCTCTGTAAGCACCGCGAAGCACGCGGAAGGCAAGGCCGATCACTGTTTTTGCCTCGGGAAGAAGCTTGTGAACAGCACTCTCCGTTGGAAATCTTGATATGGGGGCAAAGCCCACAAGGTCGGCACCCCACTCCTTGCATTGATTGATGATCTGCTCTCTCATTTGTTTTCCCTCTCCTTCAGATGCTGATAGCATGCCACGTCGCAGCTCCTTCCGCACAGGCAGGGCGCATAGCCCCACTGTGTCTTGGGCAGGAAATCGAGCATGGGATAGATCGCACGCGCACTCTCCGCGTCAAATCGCTTTTCGCCATTGAGAATCGCCTCGCGCTCGGGATGTCCCTCGAGGAAATCCGACGGCATAAAGGGATTGGAGCGATGTGCGCCCTTGTAATAAACGGCACATTGCCACGTGTCGAGCCCATCCTCTCCGATCGCATGACCCGGGCAGGCACGCATACACGCGCCGCAGTTGTCACAGATCGGCTCTGCAACGGGAGCGTCATATTCGAGGGGGGCATCGGTGATGATGAAGCAGTAGCGCATATAGGGGCCGTATTTTTCGTTGAGGATCCTTCCGCTAAGCCCACGTTGACCGATCCCACAAGCCTCTGCCGCACGGCCGAAATCAATGATTACGTCGGGCGCAGGCTTGTTGGGTGCAACCGCGGTTGCATGGATCAGCTCATACGTATCCATCACCTCGGGATTTGTGGTCTTATCGCCCTTGATGCGAAGATTTGGGATCGCCTTCTGCAGGCAGGCATCGTAGCCCGCATCCTCGATCATCCCGCCGATCTTGAGCAGAAAAATCTCCGCCAGCTCCTCGTCGGGATATTTTACCCCGAGTGTTGTGTAGGTGTAATATTGCACGCCTCTGCTCATCGTGCTGTAAAGGGTTCTCGGGATCACAAAACCAAACCCGATAATGCTTTTCGCCTTTGGCAGAATGCTCAAAGGGCTGCGCTGTGCATCGGGCTCGTCATAGATCCTGCCGATTCCGCAAACGCTCGCGCCCAGCTCCTTTGCCCTTGCCTTGATGATCTCACTTGTCAGCATCGTTGTTCTCCTTTTGATCAAAATACCTTTTTTCCGTATTTTCGCGCGACGTATTTCGGTTTTCGACCACCATGACCTTGCCGTCACGGCTCACCGTGATATGGTGCCATACGCCCGCAGGCACGTCGTAGACCGTAAATTTTTTCATTTGGACCGCACCGCTCTCGGTGTGAAGCGTTGCCTCACCGTCGAGCAGAACAAATGCCTCGTCGGTGAGCAGATGCCGCTCCATCTCACAAAAGCGCGAGAATCGCTCGCTGTATCCGAGCAAACCGAGCTTCCATGCTCCCGATTCAAGCACGGCGGAAAATCCATTGAAATCGTGTGTTAAGATTTCTATCATCGATCCAGCTTCCAAGGCTTACCCGTGCGCAGAGGCTCCTTGAATCTCTCCGCCATACAGCCGCCCTTCTTTTCAAGCATCGAAACACAGCCGCGGATACAGCCGCCGCATTTTGCCATATTATATCCGATCCAGCTGGGGAAATACTTTTGCAGCTCCCCATAAACCTTCATGATCTCCTGCTCGTTGGCAACGTCGGTCTTGCCCTCAAGCAGATCGAGATTTCCGCCCTCGTTGGCATCAAACACCTCGCGGGGCACGAAAGGATTGTAGTATCTGCCCGCATGCGTGTAGAATGCGTAGCAGCGCCACATATCAATGTCACCCCACTCGCAGATCTTGCCCGCAAGATCCACCGTGATCGTCTTGCCCGAATTGATCGGGGGAATGCATCCGCCGGGGCACTCACGAACACACGCGCCGCACTTGCGGCAAAGCGGCTCTCCGTGGTACATCTCATCGTACTCCAGCTCAGCGTCGGTGAAAAGAAATGCCACGCGCTGAAGGGGACCGAACTCGGGCGTGAGCAGCATTTTGCTCCAACCAATCTCACCCAAGCCGCAGGCAACCGCTGCGAGACGGAATTGGAACTGCAGGTCGGGTGCCACGTTGTCGCTTCGCGTGGGTCGGGTAAACTGCACCGTGCGATGATGCGCGGTGTGCCCCTTGGCATTGTTGCTCACCTCGATCTGCTCCTCGGGGGAAAGGGTGTTTCCGGGGCTTCCGTCCATATCGGACACACAGCCGCGCGCACCCGTGTTGCGGTAAACGAATGCCTCGTAGCCCGCATCCTCGATAATCTTTCCAACCTGATAAAGCACAGCGGGGGCAAAAATCTCGTTGATTCCGCCGTATGCCATCGAGGGATACTGATAAAACTGTGTTCCCTCCTCGATTCCCCTCTGCACGCCGCGCGGAATTCGGAAAACAAATCCGATGCAGCTCTTTGCCTCGGGGAACAAAAATTGCGGGTTCATGTCGTCGGGGGCGCCGGCAAAGCGCGACATCGGCGCGATGCCGCAAGCATCCGCACCTGCCGCCTTAGCGACTCTTTTGATCATTTCACTGGTAAGCATATCCTTCACTCCTTATATCCTCAGGGTTGGGGTATCTCCGAGCGTCACACAGGCATCCCGCATGACCTCGGAACATCTGCCGCAGGTGTGGCAATTTTTATCGCAGAACAAAGCTCGCTCGGCAAAATCCTTGCCGATTCTTGAATTTTCAATATATTGGGGGTAGAACGCGCCGCTGTGATTGGGTTCGAGCAGATCCATCACCGAGCCGATGTATTTGCGATCCGCATATGCACGCAGGACACGCTCGGGAGCACGGTTGACACGCGTGGCTAGCTTTACGGCAGTCACCAGCCCCTCGTAGTGAACAAGGTCCTCGGGACGAATGAAATTGGTGCGCTCCAGCCACAGAAATTTATTTTCGGGCTTTTCCAGAAACTCCCAGCACACACCGCGAAAATCATATCCGTTGTCCATTTTGGAGATTGTTGCCTCGTGTGCCACCAGATTGTCGTGGAAGACGTGCGCCGAGCAATTGTTCAGGCATCCGCTGTTTGCGAGCAGATACATTTCTCTGCCGTTTTCCTCACACCATGCGCGAAGTGCACGAAGCTGTCCCATATTCCGATTGAGCTCGCGCCTGACGTAAAAGCTGTCAAAGAGCTCCTTGACGTAGGAAATTCCCTCCACCGTACCGATCTCCATATTGACCGATGCGCGAACGTCAAGCCCCTCAAAATTTTCGCGCAGAAATTTCGCGATCAGCGGGGATGCGGTTGTAACCGAGGCGAGTCCGAATTCTCTTTGCACAAAATCGACCGTATTGCCGATCTTGTAGAAAAAGCTTCTCGATTGGCTGTCCTCGCCGTAGCAATTCGCGTTCAGGAGCAGATTGAAGTGAAGTCCCGCTATCGAAAGCTTTTTCAGGTCGTCCCTTTGTCTGATCTGCTTTTCAAACAGAAGCTCTCCGCAGTCATCGGAAAGCCCTCGCCGTCCGCTCGGCATATCGCCCCAGGAGAAATAGACCTCCCGGATCCGATCGCGATGCGCGACGATTTCATCCACAAGCGCTCCGCCGTCGGTCAGCTGATATCCCACAATGAATTTCACGCAAGATCACCGCCCTTTCAAAAAAAATATAAAAAACGAGCCTATGTCTTGATTATATCACTCTCTTATGATATAATCAATATAAAATACCAACATAAAAGTTCAAAAAACAAAGAAGGTGCCTTCATGAGACCGGAAGAAATCAATCCCTTTTTGCGCTACGCGGCGATTCAGACCTATGTGATTTCGCAAGCTCCATTTGCCTGCTCCTACGATTACAGAATTTTTTATATCCTGTCCGGCGATACCCATATCGTGTTTGAGGACTCCACACAATCACTGCCTGAGGGCTCGCTGATCTACATTCGCCCGGGAGTTCCGTATTATTTTGAGGAAAGAGTCAAGGTCATCGTGTTCAATTTCGACATGACACGACGCCATGCCGATGACACAAGCCCGCGTCACCCCGGCAGACTTCCCACCTTCGACCCCGCTATGATCATTGAGAACGATCCTCCCGCAGAGCTTTCGGGAATGGTTTTGGTGGAAAATGCGTTTGATCTGGAGCCGTTGCTCAAGGAGTGCGTAACAAATTTCATGTTTCCCACCCCACTCTCGGATGCCATCACCTCCTCCATCCTCAAGCGACTTTTGTGTCATATTGCGCAAAGTGAAAAAACGCTTAAAAAGCCAAGTGAAACGCTCGCGCATGAGATCATGCTCTACATCAAAAAAAACTACGACAAGGATCTTTCCAACCCACTCATCTCGGCGGAATTCGGCTATCATTCCTACCATTTGAACAAGATTTTTAAGGACAATATGGGCACAACAATCCATCAAGCACTGATTAACGAGCGTGTGAGTATTGCAAAGAATCTGCTACGCACCACAACGCTCCCGATCGAGGACGTGGCACATGAGGTTGGTTTTTCAGAGCGAGCGCAGTTTTGCACCGTGTTCAAAAAACACACGGGCAAAACACCGGGAGAATACAGAGGATCCAAAAGAAATTGGAAGCAATCGTAGTGGATGCCGACCTTGCACCGCGTGCTACTTGATTGCTCGCCGGGGGATTCGTGAAGTGCCCCTACAAACAGATCGGCTCAATTCATAAAAACGGACACATCATTTGGGATTTTCCCTCGTGATGTGTCCGTTTTTTTGTATTTTTTCAGTTTCGCTTCAGTTCGCTTTTTTCTCGTTTTTTCCGCTCCGCGGTGCAGTTTACCCCCAAAAAACTCCGTTCAGCGTAAAAGCTCTTAAAGCATCCTTGCGAATTGTGTATTACATAGCGTATATCGTTCCTCACCCACAAGATTGATGGGAATGTTAAGCGCGCGGATTTCTCGGATAAAGGCGTTCAGATATTTCTCGCCCCGTCCGCTTTGCATAAAGGTTAAAGAAAAGTCCTCTCCAACCGTCATTACCTCGATGAGCAACATATTTTTCGTATGCTTCTCCCCAATGTAGGCGTGCAGATCTTCAACGTAACGCTCAAGGCCGCACCAATCCATTTTCCCAACATAGCTGATACCGAAGGTTTTGCCGCATATACTGTTCTCGGCATAGCGTGCCATTGCGTTCTTCTTATCAGCAAACGTAGCCTCACGCGGAAATGCCTCTATCAGGCGGTTAACCGATGCAATATCAGCCTCATTTCCACCCTTGAGGATCACCTGCCCGCGCACAACGGTGTTCTGCTTCTCAACATCCCATTTGCCCATGCGGGGAGCCAAGGACACGGGGATATAGCTAACAAGACTATGGTGGCTCATAGGCGCACGCAACGCGGCACGGTATTGATGCTGCACGTGCACCACCACGGGCTTGTCTATACCGGGATCAAGCCGATAAAGCGCTCGATAAAGCAAAACCGAAAGGAAGGAAACGGGACTACCGTCAGACGAGCTTGCCTTTGCCATCATTGCTTTTTGCGGAATATGCAAGTGATAGGCAAAGAGTCCCTCGTTGTCAAACGCATCGGGGTCCAAGCCATAAGCTTCTTTGGGCACTTCGGAAGGCATATCGAGTCCCCCCGCCTCTATGGAGCTATCGGGGAATGGATAAGCATGCTCCCCATCACAAACCAAGCTATCGGGCATTCTGATCCGCTCCGCTACAAGTCCTTCTCTACCGTATCGCTCTGAAACGTACAAATAAAGTAGGCTTTTCATCAAAGGATCCACACCCATTCCGTCGGCAATATAGTGGCTGGCATCTATAAATATGGTTTTATCCTTGCATCCGAAGGATATAAGATGTCCTCCGCTGTCATCGCTACCCAAGGTCACAGTGCGGTCATCGGGAAAAACAGGCAGTGGGCGTTCATTATAACGCAACACAAGGTTCTCTCCTTCCCGTTCGGGAAAAACACAAAAATATGGGTAACGCACCATCACCTTCTCTACACAGCGAGAAAGAAGATCGTAATCGACAGACTCCTTCATCCGTATCGCAAGCCTGAATGTACTGAAAAAATCTTCATTTGCCCCATAAAGCAAGGGGTTAGGCTTAAAATCCATATGCCCTCTCCAATCTCGTCATATTTGAGCGTCCACTCTGTTGCAAAGCGTCTGCTCACCGTCGAAGCTGTAAATAAAGCTCTCGGTAGCCTTCTTTGCAAGAAGGAGAGAGAGCGCATTGTCCGTTTTCGTTGGGTCAAAGGCTGCACCGCTATATCGAAGAACTACGTCCGCATCATCCTTTTCTTCAGAATACTCAATCGTGACCAGCATCTCAAAGGGGTATCGCATCTGAGGAAGAACGATCTGCACGCACATTTCCTCGATATACGATTGAATGTTATAGATCTTGCGCTGAGAGATGCGGTGCTTTCTTCCAAATTTCTCAATCTGCGTATTAAGACCAATAAAATCAAAATCCTGGGACGTAATCGAATACTCCAGCACTTTAAGATGACGTATAAACTGACGCGTGCGCTCCTTTTTCGGATTATCAAAGATCTGCTCGGGAGTGCCGTCCTCATAGACACCGCCCTGATCCATATAGAATACACGGTTGCATACCTCACGGGCAAATTTCATCTCATGCGTAACGATAATCATCGTAGTTCCCTGCTTGGCAAGATCACGTATGACCGACTGCACCTCACCGATCATAGTGGGGTCAAGGGCTGAGGTGGGCTCGTCAAATAGAATGATCTCGGGCTCCATAGCAAGGGTACGCGCGATGGCAACACGCTGCTTCTGACCGCCTGACATTACGTCGGGATAGTTGAGAGCCTTATCGGCAAGTCCCACCTTGCGAAGCAGCTCGATCCCCCTGTCGTACGCCTCCTGCTTGGAGAGCCCCAGCAAATCCATAGGCGCCGCCATAATATTTTCAATAACCGTCATGTGCGGAAACAGATTGAAATGCTGGAATACCATACCCATTTTGCGACGGATACGGGCAACGTCACTTCCCTTTGCCGTAATTTCCTCGCCGTCAACAAAGATCCTTCCTGCGGTGGGCTTGTCGAGCAAATTGATACAACGGATAAGAGTTGATTTACCGGTGCCGGAGGGACCAATGACCGAAATGACATCACCTTTATGAATTTCAACGTTCACGTCCTTGAGCGGGACTGCCGTGGGATATTCTTTTCTCAAATGCTCAATACGGATCATTTGGTCTTCACCCCTTTCAAAATTGTTTCTTTACTGCGGCGTTTCGGTTCAAAACGCAGTTTTACCAGTCCAAGAAGCAACGAAAGCATCCCCGTCAACAAGAAATAGATAACCGCCGTTGCGAGCAGTGGGAAGAATGCCTCATATGTATTGCTTCGGATAATATCCCCCATCTTCGTAAGATCATTTACCGCAATATAACCGACAACAGCCGTTGCCTTGACCAGCTCTACCGCCTGACCGCAGTAGGAAGGCAGGAAAATGCTCATTGCCTGTGGGAATATGATGCGGAAAAAGGTTTGGTTCTTTTTGTATCCCAACGCATATGCTGCTTCTGTCTGACCTCTGTCCACGCTGCCTACCGCCACCGTCATATGATCATAAACAAATGCTCCGAAGATCAGCGTAAATCCAATAATTGCCACAAAAACACCGCTCATATCCCGGACTTTTCCAAATACGATGTAGAATAAAATCATCAGGATCACTACAACGGGGGTACCGGCAATGATTCTCGAATACCCTTTAGCAAAGCCCCGGGTCAGCTTCTGAAGCACATTGAGATCGGAACGACTGAGCATATACAGTCCGAAGCCGAATAGAGAACCTGCAAGTGCTGAACATATGCTGATCAACATAGTCACGCCGATTCCCTCCACGATGAGCTTCCATCGCTCCTCGCGAATAAAGGTTTTCTCAAAGCTTTCCTTCAAGCTCTCCCAAAAGCTTGACTGCGAATGTGCGTTGTTGTCGTTGGCGGTAACCATAACAACATTCACGGCAAGATAGCTTTCCGAGAAATCAACGCTCTCGGCGCGCTCCTCGGTGATCGTCATTCCCCCGGTACCAATGTCATATTTGCCGGACACCACTCCGGGGAGAATTGCGTCAAATGCCATATAGTGAAATTCGAGAGCATATCCGTATTCCCTGGCGAAATGCTGCAAAACCTCAATTTCATAACCGGTAATGACACCGTTCTTCACATAGCTGAGAGGCTTTAGATCAGGAGATACAGCCACCTTAAGTGTACCGCTCTCACCGCTTAAGCTATCTGGATCAAAGAACTCGGTCGGCTCTGTGCTGCCTATCCACTTTGCATTTAGCTCATCCAGCAAACCGTTTTCCTTCGACCGTTTGAGAAATGCATTGAGCTGCTCACGGACTACCGCAGATTCAGAAGAGCCTTTTTGAAAAATATACCCGGCTTCCGTTTGATCTATCACCTCGTCAACCGAATCTATCCTTGCGCCCTCCCAAAGAGCCGCGCTGACATAGGTATTTTCCCCGATAAATCCGTCAATTTTACCGCTCTCAACCGCAAAAATCAGATCGCTGAGAAGATTAAAGTATTTGCGCTCTGCATTGGGAAAACGGTGCTTTGCATAATCGTCATAAACGGTTCCGGTGAGAACGCCTATCGTTGCGTTTTCAAAATCTGAAAGAACCTTTTGGCTGTTATTAGAATCACCGCCGAGCACTGCCATTACGATCGGACTACTACAATATGTATCAGAAAAAAATACGGCTTCCCTTCGCTCCTCTGTAACGGTAATGCTGGAAATGGCAAGGTCATACCCTTTCGTAGCAAGGCTCGGTAGAAGCGCACCGAAATCCATCGTATCAATCTCCAGTGCATATCCGTATTCCTTGGCAAAACGGAAGATAAACTCTATATCAAATCCACAGAGCTGTCCGTCCTTCAAATAGTCGAAGGGCTTGCTTTCTACCGTCGTTGCGATCCGCAGCGTTCCGTTTTCGCCTGTCAGCTGCGTGAAATCAATGGAAAGGTCCGGTTCGATATTTGAAAACCATTTCGATTCAAGCTTGGCAAGCTCTCCGCTCTGTTTCTCGGATCGAATGAAGGCATTGACCTTCGACATCAATGCTTCTGAATCGGAATGTTTGGGGAATGCGACCGCATATTCCGTTGCGGGCATATCCATCTCAATATACGAAAGCTCACTTTCTTCCCAACGTAGGGGGGAAAAAAAGCCCTTGTCCATCAAAATACCATCAATCTTATCCTGCTTCAAATTCAAGATCAAATCAGATATATTCATGTAGCAGCGCCTACCCGCCTCGGGAAAATGCTCTTTGGCAAGCAAATCAAAGGAGGAGCCCGTAAGAACGCCTATTTCGGCTTGTTCAAAATCTTCCATCGTTTGAAAGCTTTTCGTTTTCTCGCCGCTACATCCCGCTAGAGCGCCCGCAATCATAACTGTCAAAAGAAGAACTGACAGTATTTTTTTCATTGTTGTCATTGATGTGTTTCTCCTTTTTAGAAAGGGAATCCCTTGTTTGCTATCTCTCGCCTTGATTCTTCATTCAATTTCCAGCCTACCGCTAATTTGGTGGTCCAATCCCTGATGGCAGGATAAGTATTCATCCAAAACCTCGCGGCAAGAGGTTGCGATCCTTCTGGGTTTTCCATTTGGTTCCACTTCCTCATGGGAAACAGAGAAGAAATCCTTCATATTCAAGTAGAAATAATATTGCAAACCGATTTTGTAAATTCTTTTTTCCTCTATCGGTTCTCCATGCAAGGACAATTCCTTTAAGCTATGCCTTTGCTTATCGTATCTCACGCGCACGCCTTCAGAGAATTGGAAAAATTCACAATGAGATCCGTCCCAAACCTCGTCGCGAAGCATATACAAAATCATTTTCTTGAATTGCGCTCCCGTAACCCACAGTGCAATAGCTGAATCGTCGTAAGGAAGGCATTCCGTAAGGTCTGAAAACAATATAATAGGGCCAATTTCCGACACTCTTATACTTCCCGACCCCACAAGCATCATATCCAGCCGTAAGCTTTCTTGCAAAATATCCGCAAGAAAGCCTCCCAGCTCGGTTTCACGATACCATGACGGATGCGTTAGTTTTCGCTTCAGGCGAGTAACCATCCGACTGTATTTTTTCTCTGCTTCCAGCTTATAGGGATTGAGGATGTTTTCAAGTTCTGCATCTCTCGGACAGTGCTCATCGGTAATAGGAATGCTCTTCCAAGTAAATCCGCAGATGCTGTTGGAATCCGTATCAATATCCAAATCAAATCTACCGATCTGGTCGGTGCCGGTTCCTGCTTGTGCGATCAATATGCCATTGATCTGCTCGGGCTTTTCCAAATAGGTATGGGAATGCCCACCAATAATGATATCAATGCCAAGAGAAGGATCAAGCTGAGATGCCAACAGCTTATCCTCCTCGAAGCCGATATGTGTAAGCAACACGGTACAATCAATATCAAGCGAACGGAAGGCATTGCATATGCGTTCCACTTCAGTTGCCGCATCGTGAATATCTACAAAGCTTCCAACCAAGGCCTCTTTCTTCGCCATCGAAAGTACCGTTTCGGTTAAAACACCGATGAACAGGATTTTCATTCCATCTATTTCGATGATATGATGCGATCTGAACAATCGGGCATTGTTGGTGGTGATGTGCATATTGGCGTTGATAATCGGAAATTTGGCGCATTTCTCAAGGAAAAGCAGGTGGGCAATTCCGTAATCTATCTCGTGGTTGCCAACGGTAACCACATCCGGAGAAAGCATATTCATGATTTCGATTGTGGAAATACCGCGAAATTCCGAATCAATTACCGAGCCTCGAAACATGTCGCCCGCAATACAGTAAATTGTATTCTGCTCCTCGCTTCGAACCTTATTAACGTATCCCGATAGCATGGACACACCACCGATCAGCTTCTCATCAATCTTTTCTGCAAGAAAATCGCCGTGAAGATCATTGGAATGCAAAAGAATCAGTTTTTTGATGTTTGACAACAATTTCCCCCCCTAAAAATGCGCGCATTATTTGCGTTTATTGCTCCTTCGGGATTGCAGAGGTAAGCAAATCAACGTATTCCGGTCTTATCTTAAACCATTGGTGAGTATCACCTGCGGGATTACGGACGTTGAGATAATATTGACCCTCGTGGTGATATATCACAAGGAGCAGAAAGATGTCTGCATGGTTCTTATATGCGAAGCGTATCTCGTCACATTCATCTATCACTTCTTCGCTGACAGTAATATCACTCGGCTCGGACTCCAGGATATCCTCGAGCTTCACCGGGCTGTCAAAGGTCGCAAGAGGTGTAGCAACCTCCGTATAGTCATCGGGGATCACCTGGAAATCAATCCCCTCCGAAACAACATATTCCGCGCCCGCGAACTCCTCACCGAATGGCGTGGGCAGAGAGTAACCCGGTTTTAGGAACGTGGCGTGAGCCGTGTAAAGCATATTCTCCTCACTGTTGAGCACGCGAACCTCGTAAAGATATTCCTGTCCGTAAGCATATAGCTGACTGTAATCACCTATGTACTTTGAGTTTCTCTCGGTGATTGCCAAATTGTAATCAATTTGAACTCTCTCATATACTATTTCGTTGTATTGGATATTATCCGGGTTCTCCTCGCTGTTAATGGTATTATCATAATTGAGATAAACCACGCACCCAACAATGATTGCCAACGCAATTACTATCGGTATAATTACTTTTAACATAATAAAATCTTCTTTACGTTAAAACGTTAAGCAATCAACTTGATTGAGCAGCGTAGCCAGCATTTCTTTACATCTTGCAATCTTTGCAGGGCTATCCGGATCGTTAGGGCGGCGAAGTGCACGGCGGAGCATACGGGTATATCCAATAACCATTGCCTTTTGTGCAACACTTTGGCATACTGCCCTATCGTCTGTACCAAGATACATTTCAAGCGCCAAATTCCAGAACCTTCCGGCTGTCTCAAAGCTATAGCCGAAGAAATCCATCATATTCTGATGGTCAAGCTCGGAATATCCGACAAACGCATTGAACATCGAACCGATCTCAAATACGGGATGTCCCATACAAAGTGTATCCATATCAATAAGCAGGGGCTCACCGTTTTGCACCATGATGTTATTGGTATGATAATCACCGTGCATCAACGTATTCTGCTTCGGCACTGCCTCGATGAGAGCGCGGAGCTTCTTTCCCTGCTCCTCCGGAATATGCGCAGCCACGAAATCAGCCCATTCAAGAGCCGTCTCCTTCATATCGGGCACCTCGCCATCGTCCACATGAATGGCATGAATGCTCTTGAGCATATCAATATAGTACTTTGCAGCCTCTGTCAAATCATCGGGATTTTTGCGAATCAGTTTCGTTACGCTGATCGCATTCAAAAGCTCTGTCACGGTACCGTAGCCATCTCCCACACGAACGATGCCGTAAGGAATTGCGGTATTGATGCCGAGAACAAAGGCTTTTCTTGCATTCTCACGTTCTTGCTTGATCTCCGGAAGAGCATCCTTTGCAAAATAGGTTTTCACAATGGTTTCATCATCGTAGCGGTAAACGGCACCGTTCGCGCCCTTTGCAATGAACTCGCACCCCTCAACGCTCATTCTCTGATACGCCTTTTCAACCGTAACCATATCGGTAAAGCCGGTCATATCAAAGACCTCGTATACATCAGATGCTACGTTGATGATTGCAAGCTTGGGTTCTTCCTTTCTGAGTCTCAAAATGACGCGCAGACCTGCGGAAGATATGTACTCCAGGTTATCTGCATCCACAACGGTATGCTTTCCGGGGTTATCATTTTTAATACTGAAAATTTTCTCTTCTGCTTCCGCCGCGTTAGATGCGTCGATTCTTCCTTCTAATGAGATATAAAGAATATCTTTGTCTATACGATAGGTAACATTCATTTTTTATTCTCCTTTCCAAATACAAGTTCTGTAAGCGTTTTGTATTCAAGCCATGCCGAGGTATCCGATAAGCGTTCGGTTAAAGTAACGATCGAACGGTAGTACCAAGCCTGCTCGTCAACATTCTTCTGGTTGAATCTCTGCCACATCCCAACGCCCTCCACCTTGAAATCACGGTAGATCGAACGCATATTGGCAAGCTTATCTCCCAGCCAAACAATCAGCACGGCAATATCGTCTGTGTTTTTCAGAACAGCAAGAGACTCTTCCTTACGGATGCGCCACGTATCAGACGGCGGAAGCTCCGCACGTTTATCCTCGGTTTCGGACTCCACGAGCTCCCTAACACGCCTTCCAAATCTCGCTTCAATTTCTTCGATGGTAATACCGGCATCCTCCACGACATCATGAAGGGCAGCTGCGGCAATCAAATTCTGATCCTCGGACATCGTTCCAACGATTACGGCTGCCTCCATCGGATGCAGGATGTATGGTGATGCACTTTTTTTGCGCCGCATTCCATCGTGAGCCTTGACGGCAAATGCTATTGCTTCGCTAACAAGCTCCATTATTCAATCACCAGAATATCGGCAAAGCCGGTCATTTCAAAGACCTCCATAACAAGCTCACAAACGTTTATCAGCTTCATCGCTCCCTTTGTTTTCTTTTGAGCGGCAAGCAAAACACGAAGCCCTGCGGATGAGATGTACGACAGCTTTTCGCAATCAATCACGATCGAGCCTGTTCCGTCATAATTGTTACCGAGGAAGCCCTCAAGCTCGGGAGCGGTTGTGGTATCAAGGCGCCCGTCAAGAGCCACGTTCAGAATTCCGTTATTGTTGTTAAAATTGATCTTCATTTTTCTCTCCTTAAGCAAATTTTTTCACAATGATAATCGTTGCTTTTCTTCCCTTTACGCCAACAGTAACGTCGTCGGCTGCCGAGGCGATAACGGATTTTTCAAGCTCATCCCAAGCCTCTGTCTGTTCTTCTTTTTTCAGGGAACGTCTGTATTCCTCGAGCCTCCAAAGGTAGGCATGGTCTACGCCTTCACTGTATCCGGTTCCCAATCCGAACATCCCGGACGATAAAGCCAGGGCTTCCATTCTTGTTTCATCCAAGAAGAAATTTTCAATAGAGTCACGGATTTTACCAACGATTCCAACAGCTGCAGAATTCTTCTTATTCTTTGCAATCCCGATCAGCTCCTCCTTCTTATCGGCGTTGAATTCGGGAATTTTAATGGAAACATTCACCTTGCAAACACCGTCTTCAAATTCGATCCAAAACTCGCCGTCAAATTCATCAATGATATTGGGGAGCATTCCGTCAATCTCCTCGCAGAGCAGACGCAATTGGAGAGATTGCTTGTGATTAAGACCGTTATATGCTGCAACTCTTTCGCTTTCCTTGAGAATTGCTTCAAGATCTCTCGTACCCTTTTCGATTTTGCATACGTTTGATTTCATGCTTCTTTCTCCTCTTATTTTTTCATTATTCAATTGTCAAAATATCGGCAAAGCCGGTCATCTCGAACACTTCCATAACTTCTTCGCAAACGTTGATTACCTTCATGGAACCGATCTTCTGCATCTTCTTCTGTGCGCCGAGAAGAACTCGAAGACCTGCGCTGGAGATATATTCCAGGTTCTTAAAATTGAGAACAAGATTTTTAGTTCCTTCAAGGTCATTGCTTATGGTTGTATCAAGCGAGGGCGCTGTGGTGGTATCAAGTCTTCCTGCAAGTTCAATAACGGTTTCTGCTGCATTTCTTTTGATTTCGATTGTCATAACTGTAAATCTCCTTATAAATTAAATTTTTTTGATCATAGTCAAAATGTTTTCGCCGTTTTCGTAGGCGTAGGTTACTGTGTCCATTGTTTTCTTGGTAATAAAGATACCCAGTCCGCCAATCTCACGCTCCTCTGCGGAAAGCGTGATATCCGGGTCAGGCTTCTTCAGCGGATCGAAGGGAATGCCCTTATCTGTCATTCGGAAAGTGATCTCGCGGCTTTCAGCATCAAATCCAATGCCGAGCGTCATATCACCCTCGCCGTCTCCATAGGCGTAGTGAGCAACGTTGACGAACACTTCTTCAATGGCAACGCAAATAGCCGTTTGAATTTTCATCGGGCACTCATAGCTTTCCAGAGTTTGATCTACAAATCCAAGAACGTCGGATAACGCTCCTATCTTTGCAGGAAAGGTTTTATTCATCATTTGCACGCCTCCTTGTTTCGGCTTATAATCGAACATCAGCATCGTAATATCATCGAACTGCGGCGCTTCGCCCACAAATTCATCAATATTAGCTTTCAGAGCAGGTAAAAATTCGGTTGCCTCCGCCGATGCGTTTTGATTCATAAAGGATAGGAGTCTATCCTCGCCGTAAAGCTTATTTTCCGTGTTGGTTGCCTCGGGCACACCGTCGGTATACAGGAACAGCCTGTCTCCGGGAGAAAGCATAAGCTCTCCAACACGGTAGCGTACACCATCCATACCGGCAAGAACAAATCCCGCACGCGTCTTGAGATATTCAAACCTGCCGTCTGCTCTCTTTAAGAGAGGAGGATTGTGTCCTGCATTTGCAAACCGCAAATTACCTGTTGTCAAGTCCAAAATTCCCATCCAAGCGGTAACGAACATACCCGATTCATTGTTCTCGCAAAGCTTTTCGTTTGCTTTTGTGAAAATATCGTTTACTGCCATTCCGCTTTCCGCCAAATCCTTGATAATAGTCTTGGCAGTCATCATAAACATCGCGGCAGGAATCCCCTTTCCCGATACGTCAGCGGCAAGAAAGGCTACGGTTGTGTCGTTCAGCTTGTAGAAATCATAGAAGTCTCCGCCCACTTCTTTTGCTGCCATCATCTGCGCGTAGATTTCAAAATCCTCGTTTTCAGGGAAGTTTGTCGGAAGCGCTGAAAGCTGAATTTGTTTCGCATATTCAAGCTCCTTATCAATGCGGGCTGCTGCCTCTGCAATGTAGCGCTTGAGCGTGGTAACGGTAGAGTTAATATCATCCGACAAGGACGAGAATTCTCTGTTTGACCGAACGTCTACCGTAACGTTCAAATCGCCCTGTGTGATCCGAGCGAGTGTATCATTGACCTTTTGCAGGTTATTTATGATTACGCGCTTAATGAGGACGTAAATAAATACGAACAGAGTTGCAAAAATGATGACCTGCATGAAAATGCTCGTCAGCATGGATGCATCGCGCATAAACATAGCTTCCGCAACAGGCATAGCCGCGAGAATGCAATAGCCCTCAACGAACTTGAATACGTACATACACTCTGTACCGCCAACAAGATCGTCATAATAGAGCATCGTCGCGGTCTGACCCTTGTTCATCTCATCGTTAGGCTCAATACCGATCGTGGAGATGTGATTACCTATGTGCGCATCGTACTCATCATCAGTAATAATATTGAGATTTTCATCAAGAACCGCAACAAACCCACCGGTGCCGACATGACGGTTTTTTGTAACGTCGATGACGTATTCATTCAACATTGCATGGAATTGCTCAGGATCGTAGCCTACCTGAATAAAGCCGCCTTCCGCAAGGTTCATCGCTGCGTATTTTCTCCACTCTGTTTCATCCTTGCCTCTTGGAGAATAGTCCTGAACAAAAGAATCCTGAACTTTCAGCATATCCACAAATTCCTTGGATTGCGCCTTGCTGTTCATATCATATCTGTTTATAACGTCTTCTTCTACGGTAGAATTTATTATGATACCATTGGGATCAACCACGTTGATCTCCTTAATCCCGTATTTTTCTGTAAGCTCCAACAGCGATACTGTCGGGTCGGCTTCATACTCCTCTTTAACCTGCTTTACGATTGCCAGAAGGTGCTTGTTGGATTTATCTCTTACCGTTTTTTCAACGTCGGTCATAGAAACGGTAAACACTTCCTGCGTTTCGATCTGCGCCATTCCATTCTGGAGGATGAGAGTAAATGTGCTGGTAATCAGATAGGCGACTACTATGCAAGCGAGAAGCCTTCGCTGAAACGTATTGGCAATTCCCTCAGAGGTTTTCTTTCTGAAAAAGCCCTCGTGACTGAAAAGAGAAACCAAAATGATAGACACCCCAACAGCGATCGAGTTACCGAGCATCATGGGTGCAGTTGCTCCCTTGACAAATTCAAACGCCTGAGAGGAATTATCCATATTTGTAATAAAGATCAGTATCATGTGGATAACTTCGCAAACAATCGCAATGCAAACGCCATAAGACCACGTTGGCTTTTTGTTGTCAAACATCAGCTTTCTGAGCCCTGCCGCCATAAATCCTGCAAGAATCGTGGCTAGGCTGCATGCGAGTTGCGTATAAGTTCCGCCACCCCAATATACGGAAAACCAGCGGTAAAGACCGCCGATAAATCCTGAAATGATTCCTGCGGGTGCTCCGAAAATGAGTCCTGCAGACAATGGTGCCGCGTCGCGTATGTTTACAACCGTGCCAAGCCATTCCATTCCAAAGCTTGACGCAAACGCCGATACGCCCCCAAACAAAACACCGATAATGATTTGCTTTGTCATATACGGCAATTTCTTAAAGGCGGTATATTTATCAGCCAAATACACGCCAAGTACGAGAATACAGTTTATAATGATTGGTATCGCTAATCTCATTTTTTTCTCCTTATAAAAACAAACCTGTCAACCAGCCAATAAACGATTGAACCAGCCCGGAAAGCAAATCTCCAAAGATTCCAATTGCCAAGAGCAAAATCATGTATAAAAACATACTTCCGCGGCTGACGGAATTCTTTGAAACGGTATAATAAAAATTAAACTGACCTTGCAAATTGTGATCTCTATTTTGATTCCATTGGTAAGTAATGACATCCTCTCGATTATAATCTTTCGGGAGGTAGTCCTCATAGAGTTTTTCCTCCAAGCGATGAGTACGGTAACAACCGGAATCGTTCAGCTCGTAATTTTCATCAATAGAAAGAGTAATTACAGCCTTCTTTAATTTCTGACGGTGAAACGCTCCGATTCTTGTGATTTCCTCAGGTAAAAGTCTCGACTCATTGACTCGTATAGAGTATCCGTATTTTTCTGAAACTACGGGTGTCGTGATCAAATCACGAAGTCGGGCAAGCGCATTTCCCATATTCACACGAGGTTTGAATATTTCATTTAAGGATTTATGCGGCATCCGCCAAATAAAATATCCTTCGTCATTGTCTAAAAACGGCTGTAGCGCCTCTATATCCACACTGATCAGTGTGCCGTCAGCCAACTGCTCCGCCTGATGTTCCAATGTGCTGATATGCACGATATCCACGGTTTTTCCGTTGTATGCAATCTCGGAGGTGTGCTCATTTTTCTTGTAATCCACGATACATGCTGCACTAAAGGTTGCCTGCAAAATTTTTGTATCGTTAAAAAGCAGGGAAACATCTTCTATTTCCTCCCGAGCAACATGAAACGGAACGTACACGTGTAAAGCCCTGCTGACCTTTATACCGCGTATGCGTATTGCGATATCTATGTAACTCTTGCCCTTGGGATTGAGCCAATCGTTAATGTATACTGTGCTGGTATCATCACCGTCGATCCAAACGGCCCATCCGTCATCGGCAAATTTCCTTTGTTTTTTAGGCATTACGTCCCTATCCTTTCTATATAATTTTTCTTCCGGCAACATATTTTGCCGTGATATTTTTCTCATCAAGTCCAAGATAAACCGCGCGTTCTATTCTCTCTGCAAGATTTAAGGTTTGAGGGTGAGGAAGAACGCTATCGTTCATTACAACTGCATCAAATTCATACCCCTCCTCAAAGCTTCCCACCTTACCAAAGAACGCACCGCCCCCCTTGGTTGCCAGATAAAAAGCCTCCGAAAACACCAGCGGCTTATAGGATTCGTCAACCATTCTGAAGTACATCTTGGATATCTGAATTGCATCGGTGATTGCTCTGAATATAGAATCACTATGCCCACCTGCAATGTCACTTCCAAGACCGATATTCAATCCGAGGTCAAGATACCTGCGTATCGGAGCGATGCCCGAGGTCAGGTTCATATTGGAAGCAGGACAATGTGCTACAAAAACTCCGTTCTTGCGCATGAGCTCCACCTCTTCATCGGTAGACCAAACGCAATGCGCCATCACCGTCTTTACGTCTGTATTGATATCGTCGTTCTTTCCAAACAAATCGTATTCATCGTAAGAATCCCCATAGAAAGGATTGTCAGGACGAAGGATTTTCACGAAATCAATCTCACCCTTACTTTCCGACAGATGTGACTGCACGGGGATACCGTACGCCATCTGAATTTCCCTGAGTTCTTCCATCAGCTTGTCTGTGCAACAAGGAATGAACCGCGGAGTCAGGATCGGCTTTGTATTTTTGAATTTATCCTTTATCGCATTGATCCAACCGAATGTGGTATATGCAGAAATATCTGCGCTGACCTCGGTAAGAGCCTCACTCGCTTCTCTGTCCATATTGACTTTACCAACATAGCTTACAAGTCCGCTATTTTCCATCAATTCCATCAGAAGCTCGGTTGCATAACGGTGGCGAGTTGCAAAAATACAGGCTCTCGTGGTTGCACCGTTTTTCAATGCCTCCACAAACATACCGTATGCCTTTTGGGCATACTCCAGATCTTCATATTTTTCTTCCTCCGGGAATGTATAACGGTTCAGCCAATCCATCAGTTCAAGATCCATACACATTCCTCTGAATGCATACTGAGGAGCGTGCACGTGAAGGTCAACCATACCGGGAAATATCAACGAATCCCCGTAGTCGTAGAGAGGGAGATGCGCATATTCTTCGGGCAAGGCGCTGAATATGCCTTTGGATAATCCGTTCACACAAACCGCAAAAGCCCCCTCATAAAGATCAAGCTGCTGCGAATTTTTTGTTTGGCAAAAGTTCCCCTTTACAACAAAACTATTATTCATAGCACTCCTATCTTCAAATTTATGTTGCAAGCATCTCAAAACAAAATTTTTTCAAATCCGGTGTTATTCAACGAATTCCGTCGAAATATTGGCTGCAAGCAGTTAAATATTCCGTCCAATCATATTTTATTTCAACGTCGTATTTATCCAAAATCGTGTTCAGATCTGCAACCTTTTGGAAAAGCTCCTTGATTTGAGCCTTTTCTTCGTCGGTGTACTGTTCGTAGTGATCGAGAAGGTCTTCAACAATCACCTTAAATTTTTTGATCAAATCCTTTTTTTCACTTTTCATTTTTGGTTACCTCCATTATTGTTCAACTTGGTTCTGCATTTGTTTTTATAAAAGATACATTGCTTTAGAGTTTCATTTTCTGAAATAATATCGGACACAAAAATCCCACCGTCATCACAACGATAAAATAACGCACCGCATCAATCAAGAGCGAAATTTGCATTACATCAAACACGTTCACAAGCTTAATTGCTTCCTTGAGAGCAACCGCAAAATCCAATTCAAAGGCAAGCATCGCCCTCGCCTTACACATTTGTTTGATTTGGTTGCCTTACCATCGCATAATGCATGACGGGGGTTTTCGGTATCAGCTCTTCCTTCATCAAATCGAACCCATAGTGCCGATAAAGCCCCACGTTAGATTCCTTGTTTGTCTCAAGATAGGCAACCATGCGCTCGTCGTCGCAAAACTGAAGCATTGGACGCATAAGCTTGCTGGCAATTCCCTTTCCCTGCGCGTCCTTTTTTATAGAAAGGTTATATAAGTACCAATCGTAATGATCAGTGAACTCTTTTTTCAGGTTCATCGCATACGTTTCGTAGGTTAAAAGTCTGCCGATAATGCCGAGGCCCGAATGAAATATCAGGCTGATCCCGCCGCTCATTAAAAACGGAAGCGTTTTACTGCCCGTAAATCCAAATGGCAACCATACGGCAAAGCCGTTGATTTCCTCACTGTCGGCGTAGATCACCGCGTCCTCGGTCATGGTTTTAAGAGAAATCTGCATAATCAGATTAGATGCTTTGGCGTCATATTTCCCTTTGGTAAACCAATTGTGCAGTGGGTAGTCTCGGTATGCGTCTGCAGCTACCTCTGCCAAACGTTCAAGATCCTTTTTTTCAACGATATACAAGCCCGCTTTTTCTATCGCTTTTCTTGCAAGCGGAATTTCTATCTTTCTAACCAATTTATCCATTCAATTCTCCTTGTTGTGCCTGAAGGAACTCTACTTGACTAAAGGTGCACTCTCAACCTTAGATATGGGAAGATGATTTTTGAACATACCGATAACCTTATAGGAAAGCTTTTCCTCCTCAAGGATCTTGCAAAAGTGATCCATATAGGTTTTCTTTTTATTCATCTGCATCAGCGAAATGCAGAAATTTTCACCCACATCCAAAATCTCAAAAAGCAGGTGAGAGTCAGTAATGATATGTGCGCGCTCCACATATTCCGTCATGGAGCCCCAATCCTCACGCCCCACATAGTTTATGATAAAGGAATTATGAACATCGGGTCTTCGGTGAGAGTTTTTGGCCGCGCACGCATTCTTCTCCTTCAAGCCCTTGACACCATCCACAATATCGGTGTATTCATAAAACCGACGCAGAGTATCGTAAGCGTATTCAGACTGGGTCTGCAAATGAGTGGAACCTCTGATCAAGGTGCAAAGCTTGCTGACAGGCCAATCCTTCACACGGTACGGAAGGAAGTAAAAGATATGTGAGAGCAGGTCGTGGTGCGTTTTCGGGCATCCAACCTCTTCACGGTAATTATGACTTGTTTCAATACGCAAAGGAAGATCGTTCTTGGGTAAAGCCCTGAAAAGAGCCTTTGCCATAATTGCAGCAACCACAGACAAGGGACTACCGTCGTTTTCACTCACGTATTTCATCAGATCCTTTTTGGGAATCTGCAATTCGTAATGAATACTGTCGCTGAAAATAAGATTTCCAAAGCCAAACAGAAATTCCAATCCGGGAAACCATACCTCGTCCTTGTTAGGCTTTCCAACAGGAGAATCTTTGGGCAGCTCTTCAGGATTGGGATAGGCATACTCTTCTTCCGAAATCGGAGAGTCAACCAAAATTGTACTGCCGGGATCGGGGCTTACGCCATAGCGGGCACAGATATACTCGTAAACCGTGGTTTTCACCCATAAAAACGTTCCGCTACCGCCGCACATCCCATGATACATATTAAAATAGATACAGTTGCCCTCGTATTCAATACTGCAGGGCTGATAATTTACTTCCTCGGAAAACAGATATGTTCTCTTCCTTTTGGATACGGGATTGACACGGACGGTTCTGGGATTGGGTATCAGGTCTATCCCGCCGTCTTCATCAATATGAATCTGCTTGGAATAGTATGGAAATCTGCCAAAGGCTTTCTGTGCAGCCTTTTTAAGTGCTTCATATTCAACAGCCTCTTTCATTACTACTTTGATACGGATGTTGAATGTTATAAATTTACCTGATTCATGCAAGAGATAAGCATCGGGAGAATATTTCATGATTTACCTCTGAAAGCAGCAAGATTTTTTTATTACATCAAGTCTTACTGTTGGATCTCTTTTCATAGCAATATTTTATGATCTGCTCCGCAACATTTTTCGTGTGAGCGACTGCCTCCACAACCGTCTTTGGACCGCTCACAACGTCACCGGCAGCAAACACTCCCGGAATATTCGTCATTCCGTTTTCATCAACCACGAACAGACCTCTGAGAGTGGTAGCTATCTGCGCAGTTTCCGAAAGAACGCTCGCCGGTCCCTGACCGATCGCAAGGATGACGCTATCCGCCTCAATCATATGTCTTGACAACATATTTTCCTCGTAACGAATACCGTTTTCACCGTCAATAGCATCAACATCAACCGCAACAAGACCGTCCTCGGTTATACGGAGAACCGAGATCAGGTGCATACACTCCACACCCTCCGCGAGCGTCTCTGAATACTCCGTCTTAGTGGCGGTAACGTCCTCTTCTCTGCGGTTATTGAGCAAAATCACTTTTTCAACGCCATTCTGTCTGACAGCAGTTCTTGCAACGTCCATTGCAACGTTTCCGGCTCCGATCACAGCAACCGTCTTGCCCAGATCATACGCCCCGGGAGACTTCAGAAAATCAATCGCAAAATGAACGTGACCCAGCGTTTCGCCGATCAGTCCAAGTCTGTTGGGCTTTGCGGTTCCCACGGCAAGAAAGATCGCATCATAGCCGTCGATGAACATATCTTCAATCAGAAGATTAGATCCAATATGACAGTTGGGCTTTATAATCACGCCAAGCTTTTTCAGCACATCCTTATAGGCATCAACCTTATCCTTCGGGAGACGAAAGGCAGGAATCCCGTATCGGAGAACTCCGCCTATCTGGTCCTGTGCCTCCACAAGAGTAACCTGAAATCCCTTTTGCGCCATCAATATGCTCATTGAGATTCCTGCGGGACCTGCACCGATAACGGCAACCTTCATTCCGTTCTTCGCCGGCTTATCTATCTCGCAATCAAAGATATATTTTCCCGAAATATACTGCTCTATCTTATAAAAGGATATCGGGGTGCTCTTCATTCCGAGAACGCAATTGCCATAGCAGTTATTCTCGTGTGGACAAACAATGGAGCAGATCGCACTGAGCGGATTGTTCTCAAACAGCACCTTGGCTGCCTCTTGCTCATTGCCCTCCAAAAACAAATTCATAATAGTGGGTATATCTGTCGAAATGGGACAGCTCTTTTTACATCTCGGCACCTTACATTTCAGGCATCTGCTGGCTTCTTCCAAAAGAGCCTCTGTATTGAGATTTTGGATCAGATCACTCATGTATTTCTCCTAATATAGAACAATAATAGGGCTAATATGACAGCATTTCGTTTTATTTACGATTCATTCTCATCATAGAGGTGATCGTTTCAATCTTCATAGGACATACGCTCTGACAGGAGAGTGCCTTTGAGCACCCTGCGCCGAAATGCGCTTTATATTCTTTGACCACTTGAGATTTTTTGTTTGTTGATTGACTTGCGATCAAATAACTCTCATTCGCAAGAACCGCCCCGAAAAAATCTCCGCCGGGGCGATAATTGGGACACACCTCCAAACAGAGCCCGCACTTGAGGCACTTGGCAACCGAATACTGTTGCTTATATTGGCGCTCATCATTCTTCGCTATGCTGTCCAAATATGCCTTTGCGTTGATTAAATTCTCATAAATAATGCTTCGATCCACAATAAGGTCGGCAACAACCGAGAATTTACTAAGCGGCTCAAGCACAAGTACATCTCCCTTTACTTCATCGGCAAAGGTAGCGCAAGCAAGCGCGGGAACGCCGTTGATTACCATTGCGCATCCACCGCACACGGCTTGCATACAGCTGCACTCCCAACGAATTCTGGCAGCAGGTTTGCCATCAATATCAAAAAGATCGTCCGTGTAGTTCAGCGCATCGAGCACTGCCGAAACGGTTACGTGCTTGGGACCGTCGTATCGGAAGCTTTGCCAATATGCTTCGGAGTTGGAATTGCGCCGGCGCTTGATCTTCACTATCATTGTTACTCCTCCTGTTCAAA
The DNA here is from genome assembly GCA_905201895.1 of uncultured Eubacteriales bacterium. Lineage (GTDB taxonomy): Bacteria > Bacillota > Clostridia > Oscillospirales > CAG-272 > UMGS1865. Next base: position 32,916 of record CAJKPX010000002.1, read on the forward strand.
AGAGACGTGATGCGCTCCGTTTTGATAAGTGCAAACAGAGCAAAGATCATATTCGGCACGGCTCTCCGGATAGTCGTTTCGTATATGCGCTCCGCGCGTTTCCTTGCGCGTCAAAGCGCTTGTAAGGATCGCACGGGCAAGGAGGAGCATCGGCTTGATGCTATATCCCATATAAGGCGACACGTCTGCGTCAAACATCAACTTCTCGCTGATAGAAAGATAATAATCTACGCTTTGAATGCCCTCGTTCAGCTTTGCCTCTGTGCGGGCAATACCAAGACAATCATTCATCAGCTTTGCAATTTCATTTCGTACGTAAATCGCGGAAAAACAACTGTTCGATGCGAGAATTTTGGATACGGTTTCCCTCTGCTCGGAAATATATTCATCAAAATCGGGGAGCGCATCGGTCGTTGACAATTCACCGATTGCCTTCGCGGCAACCTTGCCTCCGTAGATAGCCGCCAATAACGAGTTACCGCCCAATCGGTTTGCACCGTGATATCTCGAGGCGCATTCACCGATCGCATACAAGCGATCTATCGAGGTTTTATGCTCACCGTCAACCGCCAGCCCGCCCATAAAGAAGTGCACGGACGGATAAACGGGAATGCTCTCCTTTTCAACGTCAATTCCCGCATACTTTTTGCAAACCTCCGCCACCTCAAGCAATCCGGATCGAATCACCTTTTTACCAAGGAATGCAATGTCAAGATAGACCTGCGAGGGTGCATCGTAAATACATTTTGATACGACGTCACGGGGCATCAAATTGCCGCGTTCGCCGTAAAGATCCTCCATAAAATATACTCTGCGACCGTTCTCGATATAGTAGAGTCTTCCGCCCTCACCGCGCGCCGCCTCGCTGATCAGCATTCTCTTTTGCGGTGTTTCAACGGTGGTGGGGTGATACTGAATGAACTCCAGATTTTTCAGCCGTGCGCCCTGCTCATAGAGCTTTGCGGCGACATAACCGTCACACTGTGTAGAACCCGTTGTCTTTCCGAACAGAAGGTTTTGTCCTCCCGTCGCAACTACGACTGCATCAGCATACACATTCTCTACCTGGCAGGTTTTTTCATTGTAGAGCAGCGCCCCATAGCATACTCCATCCTTTATGAGAGCAGAATAAAATTGTCTACCGAGCAATCTTTTGATTACCTCGGACGCCTCGTATTTTCTCGATTCTCTGATCAGTGCGGACATGATCTGCTTGCCGGTGGAAGCGCCTGCATAAGCGGTACGGTTGCGGCTCTGCCCACCGAACGCGCGAAGCGCCACCTCACCGTTCTCATCTCTGCTGAACACAACACCGAGTCGCTCAAGATATCTGATGATTTCGGGTGCCGCAGTGCAAAGTCCCAAAACCGCCTCTTTTCCGGCAAGGTTTCCTCCGCTTTGCATGGTATCCTCCGCGTGTCGCTCGGGTGAATCAAGCTTACCGAGAGCGGCATTGATGCCTCCCGCAGCCATAACCGATTGCGAACGCTCCGAAGGATAAGGGGAAACGATTGTGGAGGCGATGCCCTTTTCCGCCAAGCCGATAGCGCAGCTAAGACCGGAAAGTCCGGCGCCAATAATTAAAACCCGCTTCATTGTTCCACCTCCCATCACCGTACGTAAAGATAGAAGCCGACGATAGAGGCGATCAACGTTGCGGCGCAGATCACCTTTATAATAACGCCTACCACTTTTATAAACCTTGCATTACCAATTCCCAAGGTAATAAAAGCCTTATCGGTAGAAAATGCCGTGTGTGCCAAGGCTATTGTGAAGAAGATCGGAGGAAAAATCGTGTGAACTATGGGAGGCGGAGTCATCGCGCCTGATGCCCCCGCAATATGCAATGCAATAAAGATCATCAGCAAAATGCCGCTCACTCGCTGAAATACAGTAACGCGGTTCAGTCCGGGATAGCTTTTCACCTTGCGAGTTTCTCCCTCCATGTGACTGGAAGCCCCAAGATATATACCGATGAAGGCGTGCGCCGCGATCAAGCCTGCCAATACCCAGGGTGCAACAGGCGCACTTTGCTGAACGCTTCCCCTTGAAAGCATCCACACAGAAGTAAAAATAGCATGATCCAACAGGAAAAGGGTGCTCAACAGACTGATGATTGCATTGATCTTGCGCAGCAACATACTCTTTCTCCTTTTGATACTCTTTTGCTATATTTGCTGTTTTAATTTTGTTTCATTTTATTGGCGATGAGCTTGTGTACAAACAAAACAACGAGAAGCACAACGAACAGAACGGCTCCTGCTCTATGAGCGATCTGAAGCGCAACAATGTTCGCGAGCTTCATTACGATGGGGCCTGTTATCAAAGCAACACCGTAGCATATTCTCATAATGATTTCAAGCGCAGGAATTCTCCACCCCTTCTTGGTTGCGGCGGTATACATTGCCAAAACAAACATCCCTATTACAGAAACGGCAATATGCACAGGCATACCCGTGGCTCTGAACAAAAACAGTACCACTCCTACCGCCAGCATAATCGGTGCAAAAATAAAATCCTTTTTCATTTTTATCTCCGGTAAAATTTACTTATAAAAATTAAAATATTATCCATTGGTCATCATGAAATCCTTTTGAACGTGATTTACTGATAAAGTGCAATCCACTTTACTGTGCAACACGAACATGATCTCCGTAAATGGTCAACCAATCGTCATTCATGGAAATTGTCTTCCATCCGCGTTCCGCGCAGATGGACGCCACTTTTTCCGCCTTGGAAATATTACCGTATTCCCGTTCCGTATCGTCACAAAGAATGAAGAATACTTCTGTAAGATACTGATTGTCAGTATCTGCGTAAATTGCCATCGGCACGTCTCCGGTACTGTTGCCGAATACAAGAACCGGCTTTTGACCCAGCTCCTGCTCAAGCTGTGCAACCTTGCTCATTTTTACGTTTTTCGTGATGACGGTATCGCCCATCAAGAGCGCATCATCCTCCGTATAGCTATAATGCATATCCATTTCCTCGCCCTGACCGCTTGCCACAATGGTAAAATCCGTACCAATGACCTGTCTGGCAGGAATATCAATCACACCGTCAATCAGTCCGCGCACGGTGAATCGGTTGGTACCACTACAAATATATACGATAAAATCATTTTCGAGTAAGTAATCCACAACCTCCAGCATCGGCAGATAGAACGCCTCGCCGCGAGTCATTCCGCTGAATCCGTCCGCTACGGTGCTCTTATATGCCTCCACCACGTCGTAATAATCTTCAATCGCCATTCCGGCAAAAGCTTCGGCGTGTGCCTTGATATGTGTTTCCTCCATATGGCTCGGAATATCTGCGGCTTTTTCAATTGCCAGCAGTTCTTCCGCCACTGCCCTGATGTGCTCCGGAGCCTGATATCCCGGGGTGTTCAGTACGTAGTCTGCAAACAGCAGCCATTCTCCGTAGATCGGGAACGTCTCGCAGTACAGGGTGCCATCAAGATCAAACATTGCAATTCGGTCTTCAACCGGGATGTAATATTGGGATTTCTCGTCCGTGACCTTCTCAACGTATTCCTTCAGTGCGGTAACAGGGTCTGCATTCTCTTTCCAGCTTTGGAATGCATTTTGTTGTTTTTCTGCGGAACAACCATTTATCAGAAAGCAAATTACGCACACCAGAAGCAAGCAGATACATTTCTTTTTCATCATATTGCTTCCCTACTTGTTTATTTGCTGCGTCTTCCCAGCTTATCAAGTCCGAGGAATGCAAATCCAACCGCTGCAAAAGCGACGGCGAGAATACCGATCCACATCAAAACGCCGGGAATTCCCTGCGTATCAAGATTTACAAAGAAATAGGGGTAGATCAGAGGGGTGGTTGTGGTAGGAATCAAAATAGAAGAATCAAACTTCAAAATCACTGCTTGAATAAGAAGGAAAATCGCGTAAACGAGAGGAAAGCCGATAGAAGCAATGGGATAATACCACTTAACCTTTCTGCGCTCACGGAACAGGAACCAATCAGCTATGTACAGAATGGGAAGAACAACGTGGAAGCACAAGCTACCGATGCGCCAGTTTGCCTGGGGATCGCGCCCCTCCGCCCCTGCGAGCATAATGTTAAACACAAGGAAGGTCAAAAGAATTCCAAGCGTTCCGATAAACTTCAACAGTGGAACGGCAGTTACATAGCTGTCCTCTTTCTTTTTTGCCGTCTGAATCAAAGAGGCAACCATCACGCCAATACAAAGAAAATTACTGATATTGGTGAAGTGTACGTAAAAATCCCAACGGATCATATTCACGTTATCAAAAATTCCAAGACTTGCAATAATGCCCACAAGTCCAAGCGTGCAATAGATAGTCTGAAAAATAAGTTGTGCAGTTCTGTTTTTAATCATGATTGTTCTCCTTTTTCTTCCTTAGTTTTATGCTTTGAAAGAATTTTTAATAGGCTTATCGTATTCGCATTCGATAAGCTTCACGCCGTACTCGGCAATCATCTCCGCATCGTCAACCTGTCTATCTTCATAGAAAAGCTCCGCTCTCACCATTGGCTCGAAATCGGCATACTCGGGGTCCCCCATAAAATATTCCGGATACAACAACAGGGTAATAAAGATCTCTCCGCCATCGTCTGTGGTGCAAATCGGAATAGACTCCGTGTTCAATTCTCCCTCAAGGTGTGTATTCCAATTTACGTACGGATCACCGTTGATCGTCCACCAAACGATACCGTCATATTCACATACGTACACCCCCGATAAGGTTTTTAACTCGCCGTTATGCTCGTAGGTGACAGAAATATGAAATCTGCCTTCCTTTACCTCGGGGCGCGGTACATGAGCTCCGCAGCTCGCCAAACCAAGCGAGAGCAATAGCAACAAAATCAGAACAGTCGTTATTTTTTTCATTTTAAGGCTTCTTTCTAAAAAAATTCAGGAATAGGCAAGGATAAACGCAATCGCCACAAAAACATACGTAATCGCAAAAACTGCGATCGGGATCAACATAATCAAAGCAATTCTAAAAAGTATCTTTTCTTTAATCCCAGCGTCTGTTGCCTTGGCAAACAGAACGATCTGCCATGTCAAAAGTGCCAACACGGCAATGATTGCAATCGCCATAGGAATATACAGTGAGCTATCCCACAACGAGATCATCAGACACGCTCCAACGAACAGCTCCACTGCAAGCAGGATAAAATAGAGTATCCTTTTCATTTCTTCGCCTCCTTGGCCTTAGCTTTTTTGTCTTTTATTCTCCACACAACAAATGGGATATAGGTTGCAATGGGTAACAGTGCGCCTGCAATGCTGTACTCGGATTGGATGAGGATATTGTAAATTCCGTGGTAAACGATTGCGGTTGAGAGCAAACCGAAGGTTCCAACGGCAAACAGCTTTTGCTTTTTCTTCACAAAGGATATTCCCACACCAACAAGCAAGGTACACATACCGTGCATCAGTCCCGCACCAAAGGCACGAATGATGGCACTGATCATGCTAAAGTTCGGATAGTTGAGAAGATAAAAAGCATTTTCAAGGACGGCAAATCCAATACCGGTTGCCATTGATGCTGTAAAGAGCTTCTCCTTTTTATCCGATATAACGAGCGCATAATACAAAATCGGCAGCGCCTTCAAAAGCTCTTCGCTTACCGGAGTTGCGATTATTGTAACATGATACGTATCCATCTCTAAAAGCTTTGAAAGCAACCCGTTAACCTCTGACGCGAACACCGAAACAAAAATTCCGATCAAAACAAAGATCATCGGGAAGCGCGATTTTTTTTCCACAAGCAAGGTCATCAGCATAAGGGGGATAGAAATGGATACAAACAAAATATAAATTATATTGTCCATTTTTCCACTCCTTTCCTTGCAAAAAGCATCGTGCAAATACAAAGTGTGCCAAACGCCACCGCCGTAATGGCCAACGGCACAGGAGCGTAATAATCCCAAGCAGTCAGACATAGAAGCTCGGAAAAGCTAAGCAGCAAAACAAAAACGTTATACGGCTTTATCGCTTTGATAAACCCAAAGTCAAGATCGGGAATGATGGCGTGCTTCAAATTGAAATACACACACAGGATAGCGGGTATCCAAACAAGCGCATACACAACCTTCGTCGCAATCGACACATCATCCATCAGGGCATTTGGAATATACAAAAGCGCAGCCATGATGGGCGCTATCAAAGCAATGATTCTTGCGCGGCGCATTTTAGAAGAACCGTCGTCAACAATTCTGTCAAGCTGTCCGTAGCTTGCCGTGAGAATGAACAGAAAAAAGCCGATGCGACCAAGATACGCAGGCGTAAATCCCTCTACAATATTTTCACTCGTGAGTGTTTGACACAAGTGATAAATACTTCCGAGAGCATGACTTGCCATTGCCATCGTAATGCTTTGCAGGCAGAGGGGCTTCCCTTTCTTGAAAAAATGCTTAATGCCGTAGATCAAAGAAACCAGCGTTGCGAGCAATGGAACAAGCTCCGCGATCCACAGACATACAAGTTCTATACGTTCGATTTTCCTGCACCTCCCATCATACAACGCAGGCGGTATATCTGAGATTTTTCAGCTCCGCCTCAAGCTGCTCACTTTTCGCCGGCTTCAAAAGATATCCGCTCGGCTTAATTTTGAATACCTCCTTGGCATGCTCCTTTTCATCGCAAACCGTAAGAAATATAATATTCACCTTGGAATTCAAATTCTTAACCCGTTTCGCAAGAGTGAGGCCATCCACACCGCAAAGCTCGATCTCGCTAATCAAAATATCGCAGCCGTTTTCTTTCACAAAGGCAAGCGCCTCGTCAGCATTCGTGAATGCAACAGTACTCGCATCCGGTAAAATCTGCTCTACACTGTGCTTGGTGCCTTTCAGCAAAACGGAATGATCGTCGACACAAACAATCGTCATTTGGGTTCCTCCATCAAAAGTGTTCATGTAATCTATGTTGTCTTAGTACGATTTTAGAGTTTTCACGGTAATACGAAGCATGTCTTCTTCGCTCCGCATCACCAATTGTCATATCAGCCCGAATGGCAGAATCGTAAAGGGATTTTCTGCAAAACGGAATTTTGATTTTTGCCAAAGGAGTTAAAAACCCCGCATGATATTCCACTTCTGCCGCAAAGGAATATCTCGAGGTATTCCCCGTATGAGTGGCAAGGATTACCGCGCGTTCATACTCGGTTAGGGTCCCCTCGTTTTGAATATAAATTTTTTTATGATCGCAAACAACACGTCCTGCCGCCTGATTGACCGATTCAATAAAGCGCGGCAATCTTGTGCTTCTGTTTCTTGAAATCTCCCTGTAATGCTCCGGAACGTCAAGTGCCCCGTTTTTGACAAATGAAGCGATATATTTCACGTATAGATCAGCCACAAGATAGGTCCCCTCGGCTTGTGGGGCGATAAAATACCTTTTTAGGCTCTCATGATACCGCTGTCCTCTGCGTGCCACCACACGGTCGATCTCGCAGTCTAACCTTTGCCTGTTTTCATCCGTAGGTACGGCGAGGCAGCCAAGCAGAGCCTCACACAAAAACGGAACGAAGGAGATCGTAACTCCCGGCGTATCTCCGTCAGCAGGAGAATCGCCCTCGGCGTCATGCTCTTGTTCCCGGAGCTTTAAGAGGCTATACACATAATCATTCTCGCTTGGAACTGCGTATAAAAACCAATCGTCGAAGAATTTATCACAAGCAAGGCGCGTTCCGTTTTCATCCGGAAAATCCAAAATATCCTTTTGCGCTAATATCTCTGATAAAGACTTGCATATCATCCAAAAGCCGTCTTGCGTCTCAACCCAATCAGCCGTACAGATGCATTTTTCTGATTGTAGCCGTGAGAATACGGACGGAACAGCATTGATACCCATCAAAACCTCCTGTTGCAAACGGTTGGAAATGCGGAAATTGATCTTCAAAACAGTCCGGGAAAATATATAGTTAGAAACACACATGTATTATAGCAAATCGGGCGTTACAAATGTGTTACAAATCCGAAGAAAAAAACAAAAAGTGCAGATTTTTTCTGCACCCTTTGCGGTATATAGAGAATTATTCTTCGTCATCGGATTCAGCGGCACCGTTTGCAAACATGGGAACTGCTTTCTTCTTATGATAAGCAACAGTGAGACAGATTGAAACGGCAGAAGCAACAAGAGCGAGCGACGCAACAATCATAGTCAGCGAGCCTTCGCTGAAGATTGAGCCTGCCCCGTCCGGCTCACCGTTGGAATTGAGAAAGGTTACGGCGTCGGGATTATGAAAGGTAGCTCCTCCAAAGTCACAATCAACAAAGCTCAACCCTGCGTTGAAAATATTGAAAAAGAAGGTATCATCAAGATTCAACATAGGCTCGTTGTAGCTGAAGCGACAATTGATAAACGTGCTGCTAAATTCGCCTGCGCAGTTTCCGTAGAAAGCAAAAGAATGATTCTCGGTAAAATCAGAATCCTTTGCTTTCAATATCGTAGCGTCGGACTCTATCAGATACACTTGATAATTGTTGTTAAATTTGCATTTCTCCATAGTAAGGTAGCTTGCTGTGGAGCTGATTATAGTAGTGTATTTCAGGGTGTTAGAAACAAAGTGGATTTCCGCCGCATCCCCATTCTCCAAAAACTGTGTCTCTTTCAGTGTAACCTTACTCCCTCTGGAGATATCCATGATCGAGTAGGCAACCCGGCGTGCAGTACCATCATCTGCCACATTCAAACCGTTACCAACCACCTTACAGCGATCCATAACCAGTGTGCCGTCGTTAACGTAAACAACCGCTCCGTGCGTGCTGCGTCCAATACCCTGATTGTCTTGGAATGTTACGTCGGTGAAATAAGCGCTCGCCTCATCAATATAAACACCACCGCCGTACACAGTAAGAGATGAACTGTAGGATGTATTACGAGAAACACTGCCGCCGTTCATAGTGAGAGTTGCTCCGTCGTAGACAGCAATACCGGCTCCGTCATCGTCTTCCACACAGTTACCGTCAACGTTTACGTTGTTAAGCGTTAGCTTTGAGCCGTCCTGCATATGGATACCGCCCGCGCCGTTACAGCTCCAGCCGCCGGTGATAGTCCCCATTTTAACACCGTTTGCGTCCTCACCGATCTGAATGATTGGATCACCGCTCTTGCCGCCATTGATGATCACGTCAGCGTTATCGTTAATGCAAATAACCTCTCCGTCATATTCATATTCCCGAAGTCCTCGGTTGATGGTGTGACCGTTCATATTGATGGTTATTCTTGTATCGCTGGGAACGTAGATGGTGCTGTATTGAAAGCCGTCCCCCCGGCTGCTGCCAAACTCGCCGTATTCGTTTGCATTCCAATCGGCAAGCAGATCAACCACGATGCGCTCATAGCCATTTTCATCCATATAACTATGATCTTCCGCATAATCGACAGCCATCTCCCATCCGTCTTCAAAAGACCCGGACCCATCGAGCAGAACAGTCGAACGATTCTTTTTAAGACCGTAGATACGGATAACGTCATCTGATGAGACCGTTAGAGCAGACGTACCTATGCAAAGCGCGGTTCCCAAAATGCAAAGGAGCATCATGATTGCTATCGCTTTTTTCATGTTCTTGCCCTTTCTTCTGATAATATTTGATCGCTATGTAGTTATTTTACCATGGTGGGCGTTACAAATGTGTTACAAAATTTAGAAGATATAAATCCCATCAAAAATTTTGATTTTCCGAAGATTTGTAACACATTTGTAACGCTTCATATGGTATTATATAAGATGTTTACGTTTTTATCGCTTTGCGGTCGAGGATCTGCCGCAAAAAGCAATCCATATCATGGAAATTTTGTTTTTGGAAACCCGGTTTCACAAATCATTCTTTGTTTTGAAGGGGGGAGATCAGAGTGCATCAAGTTTACCGAGAAGAAAAAAAGTTTTTGATCCATCTTGAGAAATTTCGAAAGCTTGCGCACCATTTGGAGCACTTTTTGATGGAAGACGAGCACAATGGCACTCTGGGATATCGTGTTCGATCACTTTATTTTGACACGATGTATGACAAAGACTATTTTGAAAAGCTGGACGGCGTGGAGATCAGACGAAAAATACGCTTGCGCATTTACAATCCGAAAGACGATTTTGCACTTTTGGAAATGAAACAAAAGCAGGGACAGTATCAGTTAAAGCGATCGCTGCGTATCACCCGTGACGATGCCGCTGCACTGATCGGCGGTAACTACTCCCCCCTCTTGTGCTATCCGGATGATTTTGCTGCCGAATGCTATGCGCTGATGCAAATGCAGGTCTACCGACCGAAAACCGTTGTGGAATATAACCGTAGAGCCTTTATTGCAAAAGAAAATAAAGTCCGCATTACTTTTGATCATCAAATCGTTTCCACCGAGAGTGACACAAATCTTTTTGCTAATGATTTGAATATGAATCCTGTGTTGGATCCCTTTGCAGTTGTGTTGGAGGTCAAGTTCAACGGCTTTTTGCCGGACTACATCAAGGACCTGCTCTCCGGCACCCAAAAGAGCGAGCTTTCCGTCAGTAAATATATGCTTGCCCGTCAAGCATCATACAAATACAACATTTGACAAGGAGATTGAAGCAATATGAAAGACAAGTTTTTAGAGCTGTTTTCCGGACAAAACAATTTGACGTGGCAGGTCATTTTGATGAATATCCTGTTTTCGGCTTTCCTGGGCACCGTCATCTATTTATCCTACTACTTAACGCACAGAGGAACGATTTACAGCAAGAAATTCAACGTTTCTCTCGTAGTGCTGACCGTCCTTACCGGAACCGTTATGACAGTCATCGGCAACAATCTGGCGCTCTCGCTTGGCATGGTCGGTGCACTCTCGATCGTGCGTTTCCGCACGGCAATCAAGGATGCACGCGATACCATGTACATCTTCTGGGCGATTATTGTTGGCATCTGCTGCGGTGTAAGTGATTTTTTGGTTTCCTCTATCGGAAGCACCGTTGTATTTCTGGTATTGTTCATTTTTCATTCAATCAAAAATGACAAGCGAATGCTCTTGATCATTCGCGCAAAGCGCGAGCTTCAGGAACCGATACAATCAGCTGTTTTTAATCTGTTTGATCGCAAAGCTGTTTTGCGTGTTCGCAACACAACGCGCGAGCGTGTGGAAATGATCTATGAGATTTCCTCCGAGATATTGGAACGCGCCGAGCGTGGAAAGCACGGTGTTTGCGACAAGATCTACGAGCTGGGCGAAATTGAATACGTGAACATCGTCATGCAAAATGACGAAATTTCAGGGTGACCGAATGAAATACCGAATTTTATGGTTCGTTGTAGCAATATCACTGTGTTTATCAATCGTTGGAGCCTACGCAATAACCCAACTGCCTGACATTGAAAAAGGTCAACGCTATCATCAGCACCTGGAAGCTGCAAAAAAACCAAGCTGCGAACATACCGACGGCAGCTTTTGCACACATCTTCCGTTGATCGAAATCAATACGGGCGGCGTTGAAATTCCCGGCAAATTTTATTTGGATGAAAACGGCGAGGAACAGTCAACTCTATCCGAAACCGGGGAAACCTACGTCATGGCAAATGTGAATATCTTTGACCATCCAACCCAGAACAACCATCTGACAGACGAGGCGGGCGATACGGGGACCGTGCGGATCAAGGTGCGCGGAAACACATCCCGTTATCATGATAAGCTCGGATATTTGCTGACATTCGTCAACGAGCTGGGGGAAAATGAATCCCATGCCGTAATGGGTATGGACGCACATCACGAGTGGACCTTGCACGGACCTTTTCTCGACCAAACGCTCATTCGCAACTATATGTGGTACAATATTTCCGGCGAGATTATGGACTACGCTCCAAACGTCCGCTTTTGCGAGGCTTTTCTCAACGGTGAATATATCGGAGTCTATGTAATGGTTGAAACCATTACGGCGGGACAAGTTGAAAATTCTCGATTGAATCTGTCGATCAAGAAAAAGGACCACACCTTTACGGGCTATTGCATCCGTATGGATCGCGGAAGCTCCGAGCTTAAAAATCTTGACGTTTTTTCCATCTACACCCTTCGGCACAAACAAAAAATCGACACCGTTTACCCCGGCACATCAAACATTACCCCTGAAATCAAGAGTCAGATCGAGCAGGATTTTTCCCACTTTGAGCGTATTCTTTATTCCTTCGATTACAAGAATGATCGCTACGGATACTCCAATTTTATTGACGTACAGTCCTTCGTGGACTATTTTGTAATCAATGAATTCACCTCAAACTACGATGCGGGCTGGCTTTCCACCTACGTTTATAAGGATGTGGACGGTTTGTTCCGCCTTTGCGTTTGGGATTTCAACTCCGCCTGTGACAATTACAAAGATGCGGGCATCAATCCGCGCATCTTCGACATGAACCTTCAGCCCTGGTATGTCATGCTGACAAAATGCCCCGACTTCACAGGAAAAATCATTGACCGCTATCAAGAGCTCCGCCAAACGTATTTAAGCGAAGCCTATCTCAATCGGTATATCGACGAAACCGTTGCCTTTCTGGGGGACGCCATTGATCGCAATTTTGAAAAATGGGGCTATACCTTTGAGCAGGAAAACGGGTTGCTTTATCCCTTGGATAGGAGTCCTCAATCTTATGAAGAAGCATTGGAGCTTATGCGTTCCTATATTCATGTCCGCGGTGAATGGATGGATGAAAACATTGAAAGTCTGATGCAATTCGCAAGTGAATCCAAAAACAAAAAGAACAATGAATCGAGGCGTTGATTTGAGATGAAGAAATATCTGATAATTGTCGCCGCATTGCTGGCACTTGTTCTGCTTGGAGACGCGCTCTATTACCGCTTGGGTGTTTATATCCCACCCTTCTCTGATGAACCCATCAACGTGGTTTCCAAAATTGAAAACGGACAGATCACCATCTCCAAAGAGGATGGCTCCTATGAGGTCATGGAGATCAAAGGCGTGAACATGGGATCGGGCGTTCCCGGATATTGGTCCACCGAATTTCACATCAACAAGGAAACCTATCTCCGTTGGTTCGCCATGATTCAGGATATGGGCGCAAACGTAATCCGTATCTATACGATTTTGTCAGAGGATTTTTACAACGCCTTTTATGAATATAACCGCGGTCGGGAGCAGCCACTGTATCTGATCCAAGGCGTTTGGGTCAATGACTATGTATTAAACTCTCACCATAACATATATGACGATGCTTTTTTTGAAAGCTTTTATTCACATTGCAAAACAGCGGTAGATGTGATACACGGACAAAAAAAGATATTTAAGAACCAACTGCATAGTGCAGGCTACGGATCGTATCTACACGATGTTTCGGATTGGGTGCTGGGATATATTTGGGGCGTTGAATGGGAGGATTTGACGGTCGCGTATTCCAATGATTATTATCTCCACCAACCCGAATATAATTTCTATCAGGGACAATACCTTTCCTCGTCGGAGGATGCCACCCCCTTCGAGGTCATGTTGACCATGGTCGGTGACCGCACACTGGAGTACGAAACCAAGCGTTACCGCGAGCAACGTGTGTTTGCCTTCTCCAACTGGGTTACCACGGACCCATTCGAATATCCAAAGGAAATCGCCTTTCGATTTTCAAAGTGTGCACGCGTTGACACGGAGAACATTGTGTGTTCAGAGAAGGTTTTATCGGGGCAATTTGCGTCCTATCACGTATATCCATATTACCCTGACTATCTGAACGCTTTTACAGATGCGCAATGGACAAAGCTCGGCATTGGCGACCGCTCCCTCTACACAACTGATGACGGACGTATCAATACCTATCTTGCCTATCTACAGCTTTTGAACAACCATCACGAAATGCCGGTTCTGATCTCGGAGTTTGGCGTTTCCACCGGACGCGGCATTGCACAGGTTGACCAGAACACCAACCGAAATCAAGGTCATATGTCCGAGCAAGAGCAGGGCGAAGCCCTGGTATCCTGTTATCAGGATATTATCAAAAGCGGCAGCATTGGCGGGTGTGCCTTTATTTGGCAGGATGAATGGTTTAAGCGCACTTGGAACACAATGTATTCGGTGGATCTGGAGCGAACGCCTTATTGGTCAGATTATCAGACTAACGAGCAGTATTTCGGGTTGCTTTCCTTTGACCCCGGCACAAATCAAAGTATTTGCTATGTAGACGGTGACATTTCCGAGTGGGATGTGAATGACATCGTTGCACAAAACGAGGATGGAAGCTCGCTTTCTATGAAATACGATGAGCGCTTCGTTTATTTGATGGTACGGAAAAACGGCTTTTCTATTGATGCCGAAAAGCTCTATATCCCCATTGATACAACACAAAAAACGGGAAGCAACTATGTATCCGGTGAGAATATTAAATTCAACCGTGCCGCAGATTTTCTGTTGATCCTGGACGGAAAGGAAAACAGTCGGTTGTTGGTTCAGGAACGCTATGAGGCATTGCGTGCCAACTATTCAGTCGACGTGTACGGCTTTAATACCTACTTTACAGAAAATATACCCGAAAAGGATTCCCCCATTTTCCGTGATATCTATCTGGCGCTTCAGCTTGCATCTGCCAACGGAACCCAAAGCAGCATCTATCATACGGGGCTGTTGACATATGGAAATGCCAATCCATCCTCCAATGATTTCAACTCTCTTGCCGATTTTATGGCAGGAGATGGCTTTGTTGAAATCAAGCTGCCTTGGCAGCTGCTTAATTTTATGGACCCCTCGCGCATGATGATCCACGACGATTATTACGAACATTACGGTGTGGAAGGCATTGCGCTTGATCGCATCTATGTAGGCATAGGAAATGGAACCGAAGCACGCATTGAGATGCAACCCAAAAAGATGAAGGGCTGGGACACTAAGGTGACCTACCATGAACGCCTCAAGGAATCCTACTACATTTTACAGTCCTTCTGGAAACAGGACTAAAAAGTTTTTTAGGAAAGGAGCTTTTATGATTGAAACACTGTTATGGATCTATATTGTGGTCTGTCTTTCGCTGATACTTTTTCAGTGCTTGTTTATTGCAATCACCGCAATACGTTCCCATCTTAATGACCGCATCACACAACGCAGAATGAAAGAGATCATTCAAGAGATGGAACATATTTCGATCAATAAGCCCGTTTCTGATGAGCATCAAATATTCCTGGGACGTTACCTGCTGACCGCCCCCTCTCTTTACTGCTACGAGACAGCGTTGAGACATATATGGAGCATGATTGAAAACGGAACATTCTCCCTGCGCGATCCAAACGAGATTACAAAGGTAATCATACACATTCGTCATCGTGCGCGCAAGGGTGAGGAGTTTTCAAAGGGACACTCCAAAATTCGAATGCTCTTGCGCCCCAAAAAGAAGCTGATCCAACCGCTTCCTCGCGATATGGCAGAACAGTATTTTAACGAATACATTCGTCAAACCGCGCCCACCATTGTTTCGCTAACCTCGTCATATCGCAAGAAGGATAACATTGTCCACACATTTTACATCTTCACACTCAAAAAATACGGGTATTTGAGACATTTTCATTCGTCGGAGCTGGTAGCAAATCTGCAGGATTTACTGGATCGAGGAGATTCGATCTGTGCAGAGGGCGTATTGCTGGCAGTCTATCAAATCGGAGATCCACAGGTCACATTGGAGGTGTTGCAGCAGGTAGACAAGGCAGAACGCTTTACGCATCCCAAAATCATCAGCGACGGCTTGCTGTCCTTTTCCGGAAACACGCAAGAGCTGCAGCTCTTGCTCCTGGATCACCTCCTCAGCTTCTCTGAACAAATGCAGGTCAATCTTCTCAACTATTTGCGCTTTTCCGGCGGTGAACACTGTGAGCGGATACTGCAGCTGCTTCAAAGTGAGGAGACCTGCGATGAAACGCGCTTCTCTTGTATTCGCTATCTTGGCAAGCATCCATACGAGCCTGCATTCGATCTGATTGCGCGCTTTGCGTCGGGAGAGTCGGGGCGGCGAATTGAATACGCCATTGTAGCACTCTCTGTTTTGCGATATTATCCTCACCCTCGCACAACCGAAATTCTTTGTGCCCAGATCAACAGCTCCAATTGGTTTGTCCGTTATAACGCAACCGAGAGCCTTGAATACCTCGGGCTCGAATATCAGGATCTGATTGATATTTTTGACGGTGGCGACCGCTTTGCCAGAGATATGCTGCAATATCAATTTGATCAAAGATACATTCTGGATAAGGAAGTGTAAAGATGAAATATGATTTTATCAAGGCCGTCTCGGAATTTCTCAAAGGAATCACGTTCGGCTACGGTACGTATCTGATCCTGTATTCCACCTTTCTGTTTGTTTCGGTCCTTGTTGGTGCACTGGTCCTGTATTACCGCAACAAGCGCACGCGCTACCAAAATATAGTCGATCACGAATATCAGATCCCCGTCACCATCGTTGTACCTGCCTATAATGAGGAGGTTACGGTTGTGGAAACCGTAAAGTCTCTGCTTTCACTCGAATACCATGCCTATGAAATTATCGTGGTTGACGACGGTTCCAAGGACAACACCTCCGCTGTACTGCGAAAAGCATTTGACATGCACCCCGTCCGCCGTCCGATCAGGCGACAGGTTCCTTGCAAGGACGTTGAAACTATATACGAATGCTTTACCGAAAAGGTCCCTCTTGTACTGATCCGTAAGGTAAACGGCGGAAAAGCCGATGCCTTGAACATGGGAATCAACGCAGCGCGCTTTCCCTATTTTATCTGTATGGATGCCGATTCCGTTTTGCAAGCAGATTCCCTGATCCGAATCACTCGCCCCATTCTGGAAAACGATGATATTGTTGCGGTTGGCGGTGTCGTGCGTCCGTGTAATGACGTTGAATTAGAGGGCGGACGCGTCAAGCACTATCAACTACCAAAAAATCTGATCGCCTGTATGCAGGTGGTGGAGTATGATCGCTCTTTTTTAGCTACTCGAATTCTGTTTGACAGCTTTAACGGATCGCTGATCATTTCGGGTGCGTTCGGTTTATTCAAAAAAGAAACCGTGATTGCAGTGGGTGGCTATGACAGCAAGACGATGGGGGAAGATATGGAGCTTGTTGTTGATCTTCACAAATATTGTGCCGCAAACAAAAAGCCATATGCGATCAAATACGCCACCGACGCAATCTGTTGGACACAGGCCCCCGAGCGACTGAAGGACCTTTGCAAGCAACGAAAGCGCTGGCATTTGGGACTTTTTCAAACGCTCATGAAGCACCGCTCTATGGCAACCGACTTTCGAAGCGGCCCCGTCAGCTTTATTTCCTATGCCTATTTCTTTATCTATGAATTCTTATCCCCGTTTATTGAATTTTTCGGATTGATCGTCACCGTTCTCTCGGTGATCTCCGGTCTGATAAATTTCAAATTCTTTCTGTTGTTTACTGCAATCTACGCGTTGTTTGGCGCGACATTGACACTAACCTCCTTTTTTGCAAGATCACAAACCTCCGAAATCAAGCTGAGCCTGCGCGATATTGGAAAGGCGGTTTTGATGTGTCTGTTAGAAATTGCTTTTATGCACAACATCATGACCTACGTCCGCGCGACCGCCTTCATCGGCTACCGTAAGAAAAAGCTGCAATGGGGACGCATCGAGCGAAAGAAAATCAATTCCAAGTAGAGTGGAGGAAATATGAAAATGAAACGGTTTCATTGGCTTTTTTCAATCTTAATCGCTCTGCTTCTCTCTGCACTTCTGATTCCCGTCTCCGCAGAGGTTGCCTTTTCAAAAGACAATCAAGGAGACAGCCAAAGCGTTTTTATTGCCGGAAACCCCGATCTGTATCCCATTGAATATTTCAATCCCAAAACGCAGCGATACGAGGGCGTTATGCCGCTCCTTTTTGAGCGCATTTCGGAAGCAAGCGGCATCAATTTTACGTATATCTATGCATCCGGCGAAAACCAGCAGCAGTACCTGGCAAAAAACGGACAGGTGGATATCGTTTCCGCCTATGTCAATGAGCAAATTTCCACGGAGTATGTTCCGGAGGAGAGCGCTTTGCTGACTTTTTCTTATCAAGGCAACCGTCAAACTGTGGTGATTGGCTTTACCTCGGTTTGCGATGATACTGTCAAGCAAACAATACTTGACTATCTGGAAGCAATGAGTGAGGAAGAGCTGACAAGTCTCACAGTCACCTACGTCATGACACACGAAAAGGAAGGCACGATGCCCCCTTGGATATGGATATCCGTGACCGTTGCGGCGCTGATATGTGTTTTATTTTTGCTGCTTCTGCTTCGGAGAAATCGGAAACAAGCTCTTTTCCAAAAAAACTATGACCCCGTAACCGGACTCTACAACAAGAGCTATTTGGATGTCATTTTGGGATCCTTGATCCACGATTTTCTTCGGAAACGCTACTATGCAATTTGTATTTCGGCAAATTACGAGGCTCTGCTCAAATACTACGGAAGAGAACAAGCCCATTCGTTGGCAGATTACATAGCACGCGTTTTACAAAGCGAAACGCATGAAGATGAATTCAGCGTGCACATGGATGACAACATGATGTTCCTTTGGTTGATACAAGCCTCCACCCCGGAGCAAGCAAGAGAACGTGTCTCCAATATCCTCGAAAAAATAAACCGTGAAAACGAAATTCTTAACGAGGATTATCGCATCACGATCTCGGCAGGATGCTACGGGCTTTCACAAGCACGTGAAAACGGAGAACGTGTCCTTAAAATTGCAAAAGCAGCCTATAACCACGCTGAAGAAAATGCACTCCTCTATTTCTTTGTCGATCCAACCTTTGTTAAAATGGTAGACCGCAAGGCACTTTTACAAAAGGAAACCGTGCAGGCGGTCAAAAAAGAACAGATCCTGTTCTATCTGCAGTACATCGTCGATATCCAAAACAATCGCATTGTGGGTGCCGAGGCACTTTCCCGTTGGGAGCATCCGCGAGAGGGACTTCTCTTCCCCGGCGTCTATATCAGATTGATGCGGCACGCCAAAAACATCCATCTGCTGGATTTTTATATGTTCGAGAAATGCTGTCAACAGCTACAACGCTGGAATACAGAAGAAACGAAGGATTTATTGCTTTCCTGTAATTTTGACCGACAGACTGCGGCACGCGATGACTTTTATGAGCAGATCATGGACATTTCCGAACGGTACGGAATCGACCGCAAGCGTGTCGTTTTGGAAATCACCGAGGAAACGTTTGTTTATAACAAAGAAAACGTTATACGAAACACCAAGCTGCTGCGAGAGGCTTCCTTCCGCGTGGCACTTGATGATTTTGGAAATGGAAGCTCATCCTTCCAAAATTTGATTGAATATCACGTTTCCTACTTGAAATTGGACCGTGTCTTTGTTGATCTCATGAAAACCGAGCAGGGTGAAATGCTTGTTCGCGGAATTATAAAGGCATCTCACGAGCTTGGTTTGCCGGTCCTGCAAGAAGGAATTGAATCATGGGAGCTGCTCGAGAAATGCAAAGCCTTGGGAATTGATATGGTACAGGGATTTGTCTTCTCCCGTGTGATCCCTTGCATAGAGGGAGACCGTGTCCGACGGCGCTTGCTGACGCGACTGGCAGAAGGCGCACCGCCCGATGGATTACAAACCTATGCAGACGTGAACCCCGATGCCGAGGAGGACAATGTATACGAGGACGACGAGGAAGGAAATCCCTTTGGAACACGTTACCGCTGGAGCTTCCTTGCACGATTGCACCGTGCCCCCGAGGACATCGCTTCCTACTATTCGGATCTGAAAAACGCCTTTTTGAAATACAAAAAGGTACGAACCCGAATCAGCTGGAGCCATGACACCATCAGCTACAAGCACTCCCCCGTGGCAAAAATTGTCATGCGCCAAAAATCAATACTTCTTTACCTTGCCCTTGACCCATCGGATTTTGAGGAAAGCAAATATTTCTTTGTGGATGCATCTGAAAAGAAGAAATATGCGCAGGTACCGCTTCGGCTGAAAATTCGCGGTAGCCGTGGCTTCAAGCACGCGCTGGAGCTTGTAGAGGAGCTTGCCAAGCGTTTGGAATGGAAAGAAAAAACCGACTTTACCGCAACGGATTACACCCTTCCGCTCAAATCGGTGGAGGAATTGATTGAAGAAAAGCTGATCAAGATCAACGGTCACGCAATCAATACCGACGCTCTTACAAATCCATTAGGCACCGTGCAAAATGATTCGGAGGGAGCTTCTTGCGAGCCATCGAATTGTTCAATTTCCGAAACGATTACAGAAACACCAACTAACGAGGAGACACATATGGAAAACAACAACACAATCACGCAAAACCTTGCTGAATTCATCTATGACACCTATTATCGCTGGAGCTTTACCGGTCGATTGCATCAAGCGCCGGAATCTGTTGCAGCATATTATAACGAGATCAAAAATGCATTCCTGCGCTACAAAAAGGTAAAATCACGCACCAGCTGGAGCTGCGATACCATCACCTATGGCAAGGAACAGCTTGCAAAGTTTGTTTTGACGCAAAAAACATTATACGTTTACCTTGCACTTTCTCCAAAGGATCTGGAGGGAACAAAATATTTCTTCACAGATGAATCAGGCATAAAAAAATATGAAAGAGTTCCGCTTCGCGTACGCGTTCGCAGTGAGCGCGGAGTGAAATATACCATTGAACTGATTGAAAAAATCGCCGAATCGAAGGGACTGCAGCTTGTTAAAAACTTTGAGGCAACCGATTATTCCCTTCCCTACGAGAGCGTAGAAACACTCCTGGAGCGTCAACTGATTAAAAAGATTGATGTGTCGAAGTCAAACGCCGACTCCGAGCTTGCGGACAATGAAGAAACGGTGGCAGACCCCGCGCTTGACGGCGGCGAGGAGACCGTGGCGGCATCTGTTATTCTGGAAGAGCCTGTGATGGAATCCGCCCCCGCTGAAGATGTGCCTGTTATGGAAGTGGCTATTGCCGCGGAATCAATTGCTGAAGAACCCGTTGTGGCAGATCCCCCTGTCAAGGAGACTATCACCGAGGATGTAGCGGTTGAAGCCCCCACCGTTGATGAAAGCACAACCAAGACTGTGACAACGATTGAACAGACTCCCGCAGAAGAAATCCAAAATGAAAATTTGATTGAAGCAGAAAGCATTCATGTTGACTTCTTGCAAAAGATTTGCCAACAGTTTGATGCGGACGAATTAAACGCTCACGTCAAGGTAATCTACAAAAAGAAAAAAGAGAAAAAGACCAGTATTTTTGACATCGTGATGAAGAAAAATCGTTCTTAACCCCCGTACAGTATCATATCCAAGGAATCAAGGGAGCGTGATTTCATCTTGACGAAAAAATTTTTGCTGATCTTTGTTTGCTTGGCTTTGCTGCAAACCATCCTCGGCTGTACTCCATCCTCTGCCCCGAACGAAAATAAAGGAACGCAATCACCGGAAAGTACTGAATGCCAATCAACAGAAGAAACTACCCAGCCCTCTTTTGAAGAAGAAACGGCTGCAAAGGCCATTTGGCAGGATCCTAACAATGTTGTTCTCCTTTGGAACAGCAGTGACAATTATGAATATAGCATCTATCGAAGCAGCAATTCAAACAATGGATTTGAATACATTGGAAGATCCATAACAGGATCATACCGAGATGCGACAGCAAAGTATCCAAATGCGTACTATTACAAAATAAAAGCGAAAAATCTGAAAACAAAACAGGTTACCGAATTTGATCCCATCTGTGCTGTTGTTGCTCCGAACGAGGTAGACTCTGTAAGCGTAATTATGTATCATAATTTCGTCAGTGAGGAGGATATCAAAAACGGAATTGAATTTGAAGAATATTCAATTTCTCCAAATGACTTTGAGCAGGACTTGATTTGGCTTAAAGAGAACGGATACGTTACCATCACCTCTGCCGAGCTTCTGTATTTTTTGGAGAACAAAGAACCGATCCCCCATAAAGCTGTGATTTTGTCTATTGATGACGGCTCATGGGGAGTGTATACCAACGCCTGGCCACTATTGAAGAAATACGGAATGAAGGCAGATTTCAACGTGATCGGTGAGCAAATTGACGCCACTTGGGAAAGACTGCATTCAGGCGGAACACGAGATGGTGAGCCTGCACCTTTTTGCACGTGGGAGGAGTTGATCGAAATGCAAACAAGCGGTGAGATCAACATTTGCTCTCACACATACGGCATGCACGTATACAATAAGGAAAAGCGCGTGGGTATGAGTATGATGGAAAACGAGTCCCCTGAAGAATTTGCAAAAGCGGTAAAAAAAGACTATAATTTAGCTTTGCGTTGTATCGAAGGGTGGCTCGGAAGCATGACGGAAACAGTTGCTTACCCCTACTCCAAAAGAAGTGCCGTTGGAGATCAAATCGTTTTGGAAAGCACAGGATACAAAATTCTGATGGCAGGTGACGGTGCGAGAGGTACCGCAGGAAATCATTTTGTCAGAGGCTGTGATTTTTCCAATCAGTTGACACTCATGAGCAGGCCATGCAGAATGAACGGCACGCCTATCAGCGTTTACCTTGAGCGAATTCAAGAAAAAGATGCAGGCAACGGTATAAACGGTTCTGCACAATAAGCATCATAAAGATGTGTGGAACCTATCAGACAAAGCTGATTCACTACTCAGCGGAGTCTTAAAACAAACGTGAGTGATCCACTCATTATATCATATTGGACGGGAATAATCCCCTCCTTGTTTCAACCACACGCCAAAGGAGAATAAAACATGAAAGAGCGCTCTTTACAATTTAGAGTTCTTATGACTGTGATGTCTGCAATACTGACTGTCACGATTTTTATTGGCGGAACCAGCATTTATGAGGTAGACAACTATATTCAAAGCCAAACAAAAAGTCTTGTTGAAATCACATGCAAAAACGAAGCAACAAAAATTAACAACATTTTCAGGGATATGGAAAAATCGGTTAGTATTATGGAAACCTACGTGCTCTCTTTTTTTGAGAGTGCGGCAGATGTCCAAAATCGGGATAAGCAAAATGAAGCAATTCAATTTGCAGATAAAATGTTTGTTAACGTTGCAAAGAACTCCGAGAATACAATTGCCTATTATTTACGCTTAGATTCCACCATATCGAGCAATACAGCCGGTGTGTTTTTCAGCAAAATAGACGGCGGTGACGAATATATCCGTTTTGAACCCACAGATATATCTCTTTACGACAAGGATGACACCGAGCATGTTGGATGGTATTGGCAGCCATATGAGGCGGGTAAACCAATTTGGCTGGCACCCTACCACAATCAAAACAACAACGTCCTGATGATCTCCTACGTGGTTCCCCTATATTACGAAAATACGTTTATCGGTGTCGTGGGAATGGATTTTGATTATTCGGTTTTAACCGATACCATTCATAAAATCAAAATTTTTGAAAACGGCTTTGCACACCTTGAGCTTGACAACGTTGTAATACATGACGGCAGCAAAAATGCCGTCGGTGCAAATATTATAAGCAACACGGAAGATTATTTAAGGATATCGGAGGAGTTGGTAAACGGAATGAAGCTTGTGCTCTCCGCCAGCTATGACGATATCAGACATATTCGATATGAGATCGTTTACAAACTTCTGTTTATCGTGCTTTTGTTTGCACTTGTGTTTTCTTTTCTTGTGATTTTTATGGTCAAAAAGATCGCCAAGCCCCTGAAGGAGCTGACCGATGCCGCGACCAAGCTTTCAAACGGAGATTATAACATTGAAATTGCGCGCAGCAATATCCTTGAGATCAATTTGCTCAGCTCCGCATTTGAAAAAATGATTATGAATTTGCGCGAGCACAAAAATCTCCAGCACCGCCTGGCACACCGCGACTCGTTGACAGGATTGAGAAATACCACCTCCTACAAAGGATGGGTAGTTGATTTTGATAAAAAGATCAAGGAAGGCGAAGTTGCATTCGGTGTTACCGTTCTTGATATCAACTACCTCAAGGAGGTCAACGATACGTACGGTCACAGCGTTGGAAATGAGCTTATTGTAACTGCTTCCCGCATTATTTCCGACACATTCAAGAGAAGCCCTGTTTTCAGAATAGGCGGAGATGAGTTTCTGGTCATTCTCCAAAACAGAGATCTGGCAGATCGGGAAAAGTTGTTTGCAAACCTTGATGCGGAATGTGCGATGACCTATATCGATAAGGACAACGTAAAATTTCCCGTAAGCATTGCGAAAGGCTTTTCCGCATTTGATCCCGAAAAAGATACGCAATTCTCAGATGTATTTGAGCGCGCTGATAGCGACATGTACAAAAACAAAAGGATCATGAAGATTTCAAACAACTAAAAAATACGAGAACCGTATTTTGATATGCACCTCAAAATCAACTGCTTGAGGTGCATATCTTTTTTAGCTCCCGTATTTTCTGAAAAAGGGGCGAAGAACATTCTCCGCCCCCTTGTTGTATGTAGTTATCTTCCCAGCTTTGCTTTGAGCGAGGCTACCTCATCTGCCGTGAGACCTGCATCTTCGATAAGAAAGGCTTCGGCTTCTGCGGCAAGATTTGCCTTGTAAACGTCATCCACCTTGAAGGTTGTTCCCAGCACCTTGATGAGGTTGTTATTGACAACGGCAGTGTATTTTTCACTACCCTCCTCAACGCCGTAATAGTTGTAGTAGGTGATCATATAATCGTCTATCACCTCGTCCAAGGTTGCCCCCATAAGACATTCAAGCAGAGCGCTTACAATGCCTGCACGGTCCTTTCCTTCGTTGCAATGGATCAAATACGGCCCATCGTTTTGAATGATAAAGCGCATACCTTCTGCCAAGCCGTTCAAGGTTGCTTCGGATAGAAAGTCCATTCCCAAATTTACGTAGGCTACCTGACAGGTGCTGTAATAGGAGTTCTCTGTGCCCCCATGGGTATTGGAGGGATCAGCTAAATTTACAACGGTGATAATGCCTGCTTTCTCAACCGCCTTGTCTGCATAGGTGTTGCGTCCAAGCGCGGGGTTGATGGGAGAAGATGAGCGATACAACAAGCCCTCACCCATGCCGGTGGTTTCGATCACACGGAAGTTTGCAAAGGCTTCGTCACTGAGGTGGGAATAATCGGCACGCTCATTGGTGCGAACCAACTGACGGATGAGCCACTCGTCACGGTAGCCGCCTTCTTCCTTCATGGTAATCGTAATTTCAACGGGAGATTCCATCAGATAATCCCAACGATATCCCGGCTCTTGGTCTATCGCAGTCTTTTTGGCAATACCGGCGGTGGTAGCAAAATCTCCCATATTGATAGCGAGAACGACACCGTCTGTCGCACCGGTTGCACGCAAAACAACTTCACCGTTATCTACATCACTGTAACTTGTGCCAAGCGGAACATTCCACGTTTTTTCTCCAATCGCAATCTCTACAATATCGCCGTGCTCAAAGCCTTCGTCATAAAGGTCTGCACCGTACATGTACAAGATCAAATTGCCGTGCTTGGCAATCTCATAGATTGTGGTCGTTATTTGAATGGGTTCAGTAGCTGTGGAATTATCGGTGGTACTATCGGTGTAATCGGTATGATCGGAGTTGCCGCCGTTGTCTACCGTGCCGTCGGGTTTATTGCAACCAGCGAACGCTGTCAGTAGCATAACCAAGACAAGCACCAATACGGATAAACGGAAAAATGTCTTTTTCATTTGGGATACTCTTTCTGAATACGCTTTTCGTATTCTGTTTTATTATAACACAGTTATTGTAACATAGCGGACGTTACAAATGTGTTACAAATTGCCCCCAAAACAATTCAAAAAGGTGCAGATTTTTTCTGCACCTTTTCGGGGGTAAATTGATTATTTGTTGTCCTCTGCCTGCTCTGTTGCAATTACGGGAGCAGTCTTCTTTTTTCTCGCGGTAACATTCACAACGATAGACGCAACCGAGGCGATAAGTGCTACAAACGCAACGATCAACGCCAGCGAACCTTCGCCGAAAATGGAACCGGTACCGCTATTTTCGATTTGAACGCTGTTACGGTCATTATAGGTAGAATTACCCATATCACAGTTGATAAAGGTTGGACCCTTGCCGGCAGCATTTAATTTAAAGGTGTAATTACCATTCCTGAGCGTACCGGTATTGTTGTTAAAGACACAATCGGTAAAGATTGTTTTATCGGAAGTGCCACAATAAAGGACGTTCGCTTGATTGTCGATAAAACGGGATTGGGTAACCGTGATACTATTATTACCGAGATCAAGGATATGACCTACGTTGTTTTGGGTAAAAGTACAGTTGTCAATAGAAAGCTGAAGAGTGGCGCCGAAAGAATAATCCGCTTCGATCACACTGTTTGACGTACCATCGTATAGGTCTATGAGAGTACCGTTTTCGATAAAGTCGGTTTCCTTAATTAACATATCTCCGCCTTTAACAGCAATGACGGAATCTGCTCCCACCGTTCCGTCAGCCTCTTTCTCCTTACCGTTGCCGACAACCTTACACTTGTTCATCGTAACATAGCTATCATAGGCATACAAAGCCGCACCGCTACCACTGTTATACGTAAATTGGTTGCCCTCGAAAAGCACGTTATCGAATCTTGCCGTGCTATCCTCAATATAAATTCCTCCACCAAATACATAGATGCCTAAAGGGTCGAAACGGTAAGAGTTGTTCTTATTGTTAATAAAGCCGCCGCCGTTCATGGTGAACTTTGCGCCGTCATAAACAGCAATGCCGGCACCGTAATCCCCGTCTGCAACGTTGTTCACGATTTTTACGTTATTGAGCGTTACCTTTGCATCGTCCTGAATGTAAATACCGCCTGCGCCGCCGTCGTTGTTACCGCCGGTGATGGTGCCAAACGTAGCGTTGGTAACGTCAGCTCTTGCGATTACATCGCCGTACTTACCGCCGTTGATAATCACGTCTGCTTTTTCGTCAAGGTAGATGACCTCGCCGTCAAATCGGTTTCTGTCCCCAAGACCGCGGTTTATTGTGTGGCCGTTCATGTTGAGCATCACTCTTGCTTTTTCGGGGATATAGATGGTGTCTTCCCGGAAGCCTACGCCGTCATCGTCGCCGAACACACCCGCCTCGGTTGCCTTCCAGTCGGCAAGAAGATCAACCACGATACGGTCATATTGATTATTGTCCAAATATTTACTGTCCTTGGCTTTCTCCATAGCGAAGTTCCAGCCTGCTTCAAAAGAAGTGTAGTCCTCGATCTTAACAGACGTGCCGTCCTTTGCCAGACCGCTGACAGTAAGTACTGCGCCATCTGCGGCAAATGTAGTCACACAAAGTGTGCTTGCGATCAGACAAATCGTCATAAGAATTGCTAAAATTCTCTTCATAGGTAAATTTCCTTTCTGTTTTCGGTACTGATAATACCATTTTGGGTGATCGTAGCATCAGTATATCATATAGGGCGTTACAAATGTGTTACAATTCCGGAAAATGAAGAAAAAAATTGTTTCATACCTTTATTTCATCATCCTCTGATACCTGCTACAAGGTTGCCTTTCTCCCTTCTTCCCTTTCAAAGAAAGCTTGTAAAAAAACTCTACTGAACAGCTATCGGCGTGTTGTTGTGCCAATCCCCCATTATCTCTACTGATTTTTGATAGTATCCGCGTTTGTAGAATAGACACTTTGAAGGATCAACGCCCATTTTGTCAGACGTCAACGTCAGTGCAATCGCGCGGCATCCTGCAACGCAATATTTGAAATACGGGCATTCCCTGCATTCAGCGTTTACCTCGGCAAGGTCTCCAACCGTGGTGCAAACCTCCGCAAGATATTTTCCCATCTGCAGGATCGGGCGGAGTCCGTATTCCTTGACGTTTCCGAGGATATCGTTCCTTGCTTCATAGTAGCCTGACATCTGCATACAGGGGAACACGTTTCCGTTTGCCGACACGGCAATCATGGTGCGGTTTCCGCAGCATACGGGTTTTGTAGGCTTAAACTCGCCCTCTCGGCAGGTAACCGCGCGCAGAGAATAGCTCTTGCTACGGGGATGAAGAACGATAAACTGCCAAATATCCACAGTCATATTGTGCTCTTCTCTCGAGTACGTGCGGCAAAAATCAAGCATCTTGTCAAAATACTCGTCCAGATCCAGCGTGGCGCCCTTTGCGTTTTCATTCCAACGGGGCACCTCTGTGGTGCGGATAATGCGCATTCTGACTACGCCCATTTCGTCAAGCAAGCGTGCCGTGGCAATCATAGAGTCAACATTTCTTCTGTGCACGTTGGTCTGTGCCATGACGCGGAAGCCGTTTTGAATGCAAAGTGCAATCGCGCGAAGCGCATCCTCCTCTGCCCCCTTGCGGTTTCTGAGCCAATCGTGATGACCGAGACCGTCAAAGGAAATCTTGACAAGGGGATCGCATCCGATCTCCTTCATTCTATCCAACAGCTCTTGCGTGATATAAAAACCGTTGGTGTTCAGCTCCTCAACGTACATTCCACGGCGGTAGATGCCCTCGATGATAGGCAAAAAGCTCTTGTGGCACATCGGCTCACCGCCCGTAATGGTAAAGGCGTTGATTCCGCACGCCTGTGCCTCATCGAGCAGCTTTTCCGCCTCCTCGAGTGAAAATTCCGCCATAAGCGGCGAATTGTCTGCCGCGTTAAAGCAATGCAGACAGTTGTAGTTGCACTTTCCGGTAATCATCCAGTTCATTGCAGGGAAATAGCGGTTGTCGCACTCCATTTTCTGCCACGGGGAAAGGGATTTTTCTCCCTTTTTGCATTCCTCAACAAAGCCTCTTTCGAGAAGGCTTTTGAGAAGCTCGCTTTCCTCAATCTCAGAGTTTCCGTCACAGCGCGAGAGCAATTCAAACTCTTCCTTTGTTAATTTCTGTGCAGCGACTACGCCCTTTACGTAATATGCATAAGGCACGCGCCACCAGGAGCGCAGCCCGATCTTTTCATTCAGTATGTAGGTCATATCAATTTACCAACTTATTTCAATTTTACTTTTTTTGCGGTGTACCGCAAAACATTGAAAACGCGAAGCGAACCGTCTTGGCGGAACGCTTCGCGCTGTTTTGTGTTGCTTTTTGTGTTTTATAAACCTTTATTAACGTTTAATATCACAAATTATTATTGATAGCACCGTTTGTTATGGTCTTTCCACACTTAGGGCATATGAATTTTCCTACTTGTCCTCTATAATAAATTTTGGAATTGCAATAGGGGCATCTATAATCAACAGGTTTATTTTCATATCCGCTGTCGCTCGGGCAACTTATGCCCAAGAAACCACCACCTGAAACTGCATCAAGCTCGTCATCAGCTACAACGCCGTTTTCATTCAACTGTGCGAAATAGGTCTTTGCTTCTTCTTCAGTCATTTCCACGTTGTTTTCCTTGGCAAGCGCAAGAAGCTCCTCTGCGCTCTTTGTTGCCTTTGCCTTTGCGATCAATTCAGGGGACAAGTTTTTCATGGCTTTGTTCTCCTTTGGTACTAATTTTTAGGTTGTTTGTGATCTACGTTTTCTTTGTCAGAAACCCAATCAAATGACCTCTACGGTGTCGCTGCTAACGTGGTTCGTTATGGGCATGTCGCACTTCGGGCAAAACACGTACAGCGAGTTGCCGGTCATGCCGCTGGCAGTGAGATTATAGCCAATAATGCCTTCATTGCTATGACACTTGGGGCACATCTTTCCGCCGAGCACCTTAACCGTTTGTCCAGCAATAAATATCGGCTTTGCTTCATCCGCTTCTTCGTTATTCGGGCAACCATCGCCGCCGGCAACTGCATCCAGCTCGTCATCGGATACGGCACCGTTTGCATTCAGCTGTGCGAAATAGGTTTTTGCTTCCGTCTCGGTAAGCTCTACGTCGTTTTCCTTGGCAATCTTCAAAAGCTCCTCTGCGCTCTTTGCTGCCTTTGCCTTTGCGATCAATTCAGGGGTTAAGTTTTTCATGGTTTTGTTCTCCTTAAATTGTATAAATTAAATTTTATAAATTTTCGATTGGTTGTTACAGCGAATGCTCTTTTTTCAGCGCATTCCTTGTCAGATTTTTGTAAAATTCAGCTGTGCGAAATAGTTTTTTGCCCTCTGCATCAAAGAAATTCAATTTTGTTTTTGTCATTTCGATCGGAAGGGAGAGATTCGAAAGGGAGAGGCGTTGTAGTGTTTTTAAATGTTGGTTTGACGGATATGTCAGGTGCTTCAGGCGTATCACCGCAATAAGGGCAGCTGCCATCATTGCGTCCGTTTCTCAAGCGAAGGAAATCCTCGAGAAAATCACAGATGGCACCGCCGCCGGCAATCGCTTCCAGCTCATCATCGGATACGGCTCCGTTTGTGTGCAACTGCTCAAAACAAGTCTTTGCTTCTGTCTCGGTAAGC
This sequence comes from uncultured Eubacteriales bacterium, assembly GCA_905201895.1. Lineage (GTDB taxonomy): Bacteria > Bacillota > Clostridia > Oscillospirales > CAG-272 > UMGS1865. The sequence continues at coordinate 63,214 of CAJKPX010000002.1, forward strand.
TCTACGTTGTTTGCCTTGGCAAGCTCCAAAAGTTCCTCTGCACTCTTGGCTGCCTTTGCCTTTGCAATCAGTTCGGGGGATACATTTTTCATGTTTTTGCTCCTTTTCTGCATTGATTTTTTACAGTTTATTGTAAATTGCAATTTTGGGACTTTGGATCTGTCGGTCAAAGCCCCGTATTTTTTGAAGATTCATCCGAGTTTTTGACCTATATTCCCATTGATATCCTCTAAAGAGTTTTCACCGGTAGAATCCTCGTCTGCATTCGATTTTTCATCGTTATGACAGATTGATCCGCCTGCTACAACCTGAAGCTCATCATCGGATACAGCAGCAGTTGAATGGAACTGTTCAAAATAGGTCTTTGCCTCTTCTGCGGTAAGCTCTACCTCATTTGCCTCGGCAATCGCAAGGAGCTCCGCGACACTCTTTGCTGCCCTCGCTTGGGCGATCATTTCAGGTGTAATGTTTGTCATGTTTCGGTCCTCCTTTGTATAAAATTTGCGGTCTGTTTGTAATTTTTGATCTTTTAATGATCCAGTCTTTGCCGCTCAACAAGCTCGGCAAATCTACCGTTTTGCGCAATCAACTCGTCATAAGTGCCATCCTCAACGATCTTTCCGTTTTCAAGATAAATGATTCGGTCACACTCGCGGATGGTTGACAAACGGTGAGCGATCACGACTCTCGTGCATTTGAGCGTTTCCAACGAATCCGAAACGATCTTTTGCGTGATATTGTCAAGTGCACTCGTTGCCTCATCGAGCATAATGATTTTGGGCTTCGGAGCAATTGCGCGTGCAATCATAATTCTTTGTCGCTGTCCGCCCGAAATTCCGCCCGATCCCTCGGAGATCATTGTGTGCATCCCCATAGGCATTCCTCGTATATCCTCTGCAATGCCTGCCAGCTCGGCAGCCTCCCATGCCTCATCCACCGAGAGATGGGGGGCGGAAATAACGATATTGGAGAAAATATCGCCATGGAAAAGCTTGCCGTTTTGCATAACCACGCCGATCTTGCGGCGAAGGGATTTGAGATCAATTCCTGCAAGATCCTTGCCGTCGTAATAAATCGCGCCCTTCTGGGGCTTTTCAAATCCAAGCAAAAGTCTCATCAACGTGGATTTTCCGCAACCGGTTGAGCCAACGATGGCAACGTACTGTCCCGGTCGGATCTTCAACGAAAGATTATCAATCACATTGGGCATTCCGTCGTGATATCGGAATGACACGTTGCTGATCTCAATGCCGCCCGAAAGCCGTTCAATCACGGGCTTTCCCTCGGCGATTTCGGGAATCGTGTCCATAATAGGCTTTGCCATTTCGATGGTGGGCTTGAATTGAGCAACGGTGGTGGCAATTCCCGCAATAGACATAAACGCGCCGCTAACCATTCCATACGCGGTATTGAATGCATAGTAGTCAGCCACGCCAACCTGACTGCGCACAGCCAGGTAGTACATCAGCAGCATGCCTCCAAGAGAGATGATTGCTCCGAAGGCATTGTTTGCTCGCAGGAAGATCGGGGGATTATAAGCCACTCTGAGCTGTTCTGCGTAAATCTTTGACCATCGGGCAAACATTCGTTTTTCCGCTCCCGAAAGCTTGATTTTCTGCATTCCGGTTATCATCGCATAGCTCATACCGTTTTCTTCAGCGGATAGCTCCATTCGCTTTTTGGTGTACCGTATCTGATAGAATGTGGTCACGAGCGAAAGCAAAATCGTTGCAAATATCACACCGAGAGACGGGAGAACAAGAGCAGGGGCATATTCAAATATCTGCGTGATATACATGAGCGAGAAAATCGAGGTGAGTCCCGTATTAAGCGTACAGGATACCAGCATTGAGCAAAGAGACTGTATGTACTGCGCGCGGCTTGAAAGGTCTCCGGCGCTGTACTTCTTAAAGAAGTCGGCAGGGAGCGATAATACGCGCATCATGGTCGCTGCTTGCACCGATATCGTAATCTTTGTGTTGATGCGCGCCATAAATAGCGAGGTAATGCCTCTGATCAGCAAGGAGCTTATGCTGACACTTATCATAAACACCGTGATTCCTAACAAAAGCTGATAGTCCTTGCTATCAACAACCGTGCCCATGAGCAGATTGTTCAGCTTTGGTCCAAGCAGACCAATGGCGGTTGCCGCCACGGTTAACAGCATAATAAAAATGAAATCCGATATTGATAACGCTTCAATGACGTAGACCATCAGGGAGCGCAGCGTCAGCTTTCCAAGTGGAAAGGGCTTGTAAAAGCAAATAGCCTCCTCCTCAAAAAGGGATTCATTTTTCTGATTGAGCCTTATCAATTTGCCTGATTCCGCATCAAAATATACGTAACCAGAAATTCCCTTCGGGATAAAAGCAACTGTGCTGCCATCATCCTTGCGGGTACCAAGCACCGCGCCGATTGAATCCTTGTACCATCCCTTTTCGAGCTCGACATTGCGCCGCATAACACCGTTGGGACGAAGCAGATATTCAAGACGGTCATTCAGCGTCTTTACCGAGCTCGGAATCTGCTGCGGCTTCACCTTGTAATATTTGAGAATTTCCAAAATGGCGCCTATCTCAAGCTCGTTATGTTCGTTATTCGGGGTGTTTCTCCTTGTTCCGAGGACAGCATCCGAGATGTCAACGAACGCCTCGGAAAATATGTCCTCGTCATTTTTTCTTCTTTGCTTGATTTGTTCATCAAACCAACCCATACGCCGACCTCCTCTCTGCACAAGTATGACAGAAGATATACGAATGTCGGCGCGTGCCGTACAATTCTAAAATCATATCCGTTCTCCCTCTTATTCGCTTGTAACCAACTTTGTATAGAAGCCGTCAAGTGCATAAAGCTCGTCATGGGTACCTCTTTCAACCACAACGCCTCTGTCCAGAACGATAATCTCGTCGCAATCGCGAATGGTAGAAAGACGGTGTGCCACCACAATGCAGGTAATTCCCCTGTCCTTTATGGATCTGATAACCTCATATTCGGTCTTTGCATCAAGCGCAGAGGTTGCCTCATCAAGTATCACGATCGTTGGATCCTGCGCAAGCACTCTTGCTATTTCAAGCCTTTGACGCTGACCACCCGAAAAATCCTTGCCGCCCTCGGTAAGCTTGTAGCTGTATCCGCCCTCGCGCTGCATGATGTCGTCATGTATCTGCGCGTCTCTTGCTGCCAGGATCATCTCAAAATCCTCAATGGAGGAGTCCCACATTTTTATGTTGTCGCCAATCGAGCCCTCAAAAAGAATGATATCCTGATCTACCACCGCAAGCGATCCCGTGAAAACACTGCGGTCAATGCAGGAAATAGGCTTTCCATCAAAGAGAATCTCTCCGCTCCATGGCTGATAAAGTCCCGATATCAGCTTGGAAACGGTCGACTTTCCGCATCCCGACATTCCAACGAGCGCAATTCTTTTGCCGGGTGTGAGCGTAAGATTGAAATTCTTTATCAACGGTTCACCAAGACGTGAATAGCCGAAGGTAACGTTTTTTAGTTCAACGTTTCCGGAAAGCTTGGAATAAGTATCGCCTTCCGCATCATCCGATGCCTGCTCACAAAGCCGATCGGCGGGATATTTCATAACGTCCTCTGTTCTTTCCATGGCAGTTCTCATTTCCTGAATCGTCTGACTCGCGGAAATAAACTTTTGCGCAGGTGACATGAAGGAACCAAGGAAGCCTTGGAACGCCATAACCATACCAACCGTGAATATACCTCTCATCACAAAATATACTCCAATGATGAGAATTGCAGTGTTGGTCAGGGTTGAAACAAGAGCGGGAACCATTCCCAGATATTGGTTCAGCTTCGCGTACTTAACCTGCTGCGTGTTGACGCTTGCCTGATATCCTGACCATTTTTCAAAAAATCCGTTCTCCGCTCCGCTTGCCTTGATCGTTTCAATCATTTCAATTCCGGCAACCGTTGCGCCGATGAGCTTGCCCCTATCGCGCATGGAAACGCGAGTGATATTCACACGCTTTTTAGAAATGATACGCGACATCAACATATTGATCACGATCGAGAAAAGTCCCACCGCCGTCAAAGAAAGACTGTAACGAAGCATGACCACAAGGTAGAATACCATCATGCCCGCTTCGATCACAAGGGGCGACAGGGTGTTCGCCAACGTTTTTGCGATTGAGGCGTTTGAGCCCTTTCTTTGCTGAATATCCCCCGCCATTCTCTGCGAGAAAAACTCCATGGGAAGCCTCAACACCTTCCACATGAAGGCGGTGCTTCCAAGTGCGTCGATTTTCGCCCCGATACGCGCCGTGTATATGGCCTCAATAAACGCCATGATAATTTGAATGATCGAAAGCGCCGCCAAGGAGCAGATGAACGGCATCAGCCATTCCGGATTCTGCCCTGCCAGAAGTTTATCTATAAAAATACGGGAAAACGCCGGTTGGATGATACCGATAAGCGACATGATAACGGTTGTCATCACGGTGAATACCACAGCCACCCCTGCGCCGCGCATCTTCTCCCTGGAAAAGGAGATCATGCTCTTCGGCTTGCCTTCGGGTTCAAAGCTCTCCGAAGGCTCAAACATCAGGCAAATTCCGGTAAACGATTTGTCGAAGTTCTCAACCGATATGCTGTAAGTGCCTCTTGCGGGATCATTCAGAACCGCCTTATTCCCCTTGAATCCGTTCAGAACCACAAAATGATTGAAGTTCCAATGAACGATGCAGGGGAATTTTCCGTTTTTGCGAAGCTGATCAGTTTCGTATCTGTAGCCCTGCGCCACAAGTCCGTAGCTTCTTGCTGCTCTCAAAATATTTTTTGCATTAGAACCGTCGCGCGAAACGCCGCAATCGGACCGAACCTGCTCAAGCGGGATCCATTTTTCATAGTATGCAAGAATCATCGTAAGCGCCGCCGCGCCGCATTCCAATGCCTCCAGCTGCATAATGACAGGAACCTTTGCCACGCCGTTTGTTACGGGTGCCTTGACTCTTTTGTCAGCTTTTCCCATGGTCCCTCCTCAATTCAGAATGAAGGAGATCGGCGAAATGCTTTCAACAACCACATCCGCCTTGTGTATGCCATCGGAGTGCTCTCCGTCGATGCTCACCGCATATACCCATTCCCCAATGGCAAGTCCGCTTGCGTAAATTGCGTAATCTGTAAAGGATTCATCCACCTTGATAGGGGCTTGGGAAATACCCGTAATCGAATATTCCTTTCCCTCGGATCGAACGGTCATCCCAATTTCAATCTTTTCCACATCGGATTCACCTATATATATCACTGCGTTTCCGCTATCCGCTACAATTGCAGTAGTCATCGTGGTGTCAATTTTTCCAATAAAGCCCCAGACAACTGTTCCGACAAGCAAAATTACGATTGCTGAAATGACCATCCACAATCCGGGATTTGTAACCTTCACATAATCGTGAAGCTGCTCCGGGGATGAGATTTTGTCCATGCTGTTTCTTTTGAATAATTGCTTGTTCATATCCTTCTCCAAACGTTATGATTACTTTTTATCATGCATCGCTGTCATATTTTTCAGGGTATGCATCGTTCCATCCGAATTGCATCTTGACATATCATTTCATATTTTTATGGTGTTCTTTTTTATTTTAACACGGGGCGCGTTACAAATGTGTTACAAATCCAAAGAAAAAATCAAGGGTGCGCATTTTTTTGCGCACCCTTGGGGGATATTCTTTTAGTTCATCACAGAAACGCTTGTGTTACGTTCCTGCATTCATCACTCATCATCCTTTGAGGATACCGGGGATACCTTCTTTAGTCTGACATAGAGGTAGAGCGCAACGCCAACCGCTGCCATTGCAATAGTTGCCAAAACAACCACAACAACCGATCCCTGTCCGAAAAGCGAACCGGGGAACTCAGAGGAATCATTTTCGGATGTTCCGAGTTCGTTCGTTTCGGGAGGGGTATCCTCATGCCCGATCTTGGGAATTGCCTCGTACACGCTCTCCTTGCAACGATCGCAGGTTTGAACACGCACACCGTAATCCTCGGTGCTCGCTTCCTTCACGATGCTCCATTCGCCATAGTGGTGAGCGCAGACGTAATCAATATCGCTGTAAAAGCTATCGTAGCTTCTCACCCAAGAATAAGTGATGTCATGATAGTGTGTTTGCATGATATTGCCGATATTGTAGAGCATGGTTCCAAGAAGGTTTTGATCCGTGATATTATAATCCTCTGCCACAAAATCGAGTGCAAAATCTATTAACACGTACAGGGACGACAAAAGAGTTTCATATTCTTCGTCGGTCAAAACCGCCTTCAACTCCGCTTCGAGGGTTGTAGTGGGTTTATCCTTGCCCTCCTCGGGCTTTATGCATGCGTTGACTACCGCCCATATATTGTGGAACTCCTCGTTCTTGGTATCAATGCTAAACTCACGCCAATCGTCGATAACACTCCACCAAATGTGAGTCATATTCAAGCTGCTCATAATTTTATCGGTATCAAGTTTATCGATCACGCCGAAGAGTTCATCCTTCCTATCCTCGGGCATACCAAAATAGAACAGCATCAGATTGCCAATCGCATCCTCAAGCGTATGAACCTTGTATTTACCGCTATTGAAATCGTCGGGCTCATCCACGTAAGCCTTGATCTTCATTTTGTTTCCGTCGGTTTCATCAAAATACACATACCACTTATAGTTAGAGTAGAAGTTGCGGTAACCGTACCAATCATCGGAATTGCTGTTGAAAATTCCACTCACATGATCCGGATCCGCTTTGTCTCTCATATCGGTCATGGAGTATTCCTGGAGCTTCTCAATGAAAACAGGAATCCAATCCTCAGCGGTTTTATAATCCGGGAACCACTCGGGATCAATCATATCAAAGACGCCACCTGGGAGCTTGCTTCCAATGTATTCAATGGTTGCTTCTGCGAATTCGTCTTCATGTGCAATATTCTTATTGATTGCCGAAAGCTGAGCGAGCATAAGCGCCTTCTGAACATCGTATCCATCGGTTCCAACCTCATGACCGGGAACGATATGATCCATACCGTAACGAACAAAGCCCATCTGCTCGGGTCCAACGGTGGGCACAATGTCAACACCGTTAATCACGTTGTGAATATTGGCATACGTGAGACCGTCCTTCATCTCCGCAACGACACCGCCCTTAGGTGCTTCAAAGCAATACGCGTAAACCTTATCCTCACCGTAGTCGTCGGTCAATTTCTTGGCTACCAGGTTGGAGGTTGCTCCGGCACGCGAATAACCGGTGATGAAGAAGGTTGCAGAATCGGCATTGATTCCCTTATCCGCGATATACTGATCAATTCCCTGTCTTACCTGCTTTGCCGCGTCGCCAAAACCCTTCGCCTCACCAAATCCGTCGCCAAGCGTTACGTTGCTTGCCCATTCGGCGTGATAAGACAAGCCGCGCAGTGCAGTTGCAATAACGGTAGTTTCAACACCGTTTACAACAACGTTCTTTTTGGCGATCACGTAACCGATGGTGCTGAGATTTTCTGCATCCTCACCAAAGTATTCCGGCTCGGGATAATGCACGAAGATGTCGCTATATCCCATAGAAACGAACATATCAACAATGTATTTCGTTGACTTTGTCTCTGAATATTCGCCCTCGTAAGACACGGGCATTGCTGCGAGAGCCATTCCTGCCGCAAAGGATGCGAGATGCTCGTTATAATATTTCGGTGCTTCTGCAAAAAAGCCGTCCGAATAGTAGAAATAGGAGGACACCTCTTCGTATTGCGCAGACGTATAGCAAAATGCACTCTTGATAAGCTCATACTCGGTGTTCCCCACCTTGTAGCTCGAAGGCGCACCCTCGCTGCCCTTTACAAAATACAGCTTGCCGTTTCCACCCTCTATCTTATACCCAACCTTATCACTGAAGAAATATTGGTGATTGCTCGTTTCGATAGGGTCATCATCCTTTGTAGCATCCCAATAAGCGAAAATACCGATTCTCGAACCAGCCGTCAAATTGTTTTCGTAAATATTCTCCTCATGTCTGATATGGAGGTTGTCAGGAGAGTTCCCGAGCATAATCACCTTATCGGACAACGAAATTTCATCATCGGAATCAACGTAAACCGCACCGCCGCCGTTTCCGCTCGCAATGTTACCCATCATTTCAACATTGCTGATTCTCACGCCGCTATTTCCGCTGACATTGCTGTTAACGTAAACGGCACCGCCTTCTTCCGTTGCACGGTTGCCGATAAAGCAACCTTGAATCCTTACCTCATCCGCTTTCGAGTCGACATAAATCGCTCCGCCCTCTCGGTTTGCAACGTTATGCAGCATACGTGTGTCTTTATCTATCACAAGATTTCCGTTGTAAATGTAAACGGCACCGCCGTTTCTTCCGGCTTCGTTGTAAGAGATATCACTGTTTTTAATTTCTACGCGACCGTTATTGATCTGGATCGCGCCGCCGTCGCCATGGTCAACGTCCACAAAATTATAGCGAATCTTTGAATTTTTGATTTCAACAAAGCTATCCTCACCTTCAACCCAGATAGCCGCTCCGCCGCCATCGTCGGATCTGTTGTAAGAGATCGTGCTGTTGGTTAAACGCAGGACAGAGTCATCGTCCTGCAAACGGATCGCACCGCCCGTATCATTGTCGGAGGTAGCGTTTCCCGCAACCGTAACGCCGTCAAGTCTAACCTCAGCATTCTCCTGGATATGTATCGCAGCACCGCCGTCATCATTATAGCCACCGGTCAGCAAGGAGCCGTTGATCTTAACGGTTCCCATGCCGCTTCCACGATAATTCCATTTCCCGTTTCTGACCGTTCCCCAATGCTCGGTGGTGTTTACGCCATTGCCGTTCAATATCAGCAAGCCGTTTTCCTTCACCAAAAAGATTTCACCGTCATCCTCGCTTTGGGTCAATCCGCGGTTGATCATGTGACCGTTCATATGGACAGTTACATATCTGTCCTCCTCCACTGTCAGCATCTCGGCAATGTGCCAGTCCGCCAGCATGGTAACCTCTCCGCCGTTCTTCACAGCAGCCCAAGCATCTCGATAATTTGCATACTTCTGGTTACCGACCTGTGCAACGTACGGTTGTTCGCCTGCGGCGCTCACCTTGATTGCCCCCAAAGGCATAAAGACGCCCGCCAGCATACAGCAAACCAAAAGCATCGACAAAATTTTGTTTGTTTTTCTGAACATATCAATAAGTCCTCCTTTTCAAATAAGCATCAAACGGGTCCGGTATAGTTATTTCCAAGCGGGATGCGCAAGAGCCAGTCGATTGCAAATACAGCAATGACAATCCATGCAATCACGTTCACAACCTTTTGGTTTTTCATATTGATCAGCTTTCGGTAAAGCGGCAACGCACCGTAAATAATCATAAGACCGAGCGCCCCAAAGCGTGCGCTTGCATCAAGACACACTCGCCCTTGGAAATTCATAAAGTGATCGCTGTAATCCCAAAGCACAGTAAAGGGAGTACCGAACAATTCAATCAGGTATGTAGCCGCCAGCTCAACCACCGTAGTAATCAGACAAATATACACAAACAGCAAAAGGAATCGGATATTCAGCTTTCCAATATAAACAGGCTTCTTGATCTGTTTATGGAAAATACCATAGATCAGCATACCCCCAAAGCCGTAAATCGGCAACCACGGACCAAATAGATAACCTCTGTTCGTCCAAACGCCATCATCAAAAAACGTCCAGATCACCTCATATATCCATCCGCATACAGCGAAAAAGATAAACAGCAACAAAATATTTCTAATCAGATCAATTTTATTTTTTTCTTTTGTAACCATTCTACATATCAAAATCCTTTCCACCGGTCTATAAATTTCAGGGTATCATTGATTTTTGCATGGAAATCGCACGGTCTACATGCATTTTAACACATCTGGCGTTACAAATGTGTTACAAACCCAAGAAAAAAACGAAAAATTATTCGTTATTCTCTGTTGTTTCCTTTTCTGTCATGTGTCCCCTCTTTTTATTGAAAGCTACGGTAAGAAAGAGCGAAGCAATCGAAGCCGCAAGCGCCAAAATTGCAACAATCATCGCAAGTGAGCCTTCGCCGAATATAGAACCGGTGCCATTCGGTGCATCCGTATCAACGATCTCGACATATCCTTCATTTCTAAACGTAGAATTTCCGATGCTGCAATTCCTCAAAAAAAACCTATAGTGCACAAACATACCGACACAAAACGTGTAGTCTCCGCCGTTCTGATCGAAGGTGCAATTGGTGAACTCGGCTTCGTCACCCATGAATACTCCGCCGTCATTGTTTGTAAAGGTCGAATTATAAGCAAAAACTTCGCTAGAATAGCCGGTATGCGTATTGATCACATAGTCCCGCGCGTTGTTTTGGGTAAAGGTGCAGGTATCCATGCTAAGCTCGGCGCCGTACAGCACCAGAACGCACAGAGTTCTGGCGCCAAACAGATTTTCTTCGGAAGAACCGTTTTCTTCAAAGACCGTGTTTTTGAGATCAATTTGGCCATTGGACATATATATCACAGAAACCGCGCCCTTTGCCCCTGCATCCTCGTCCCAATTGCCGTTATTGATAAATTTGCAATCGTTCACCTCAATAACGGAATCCGACTGGGAAGCGATCGCCGCACCCTCGCCCGATTTGTACGTAAACTGATTGTTGCTGAAAAGCACCTTGTTGAATTTCGCAGTGCAATTGTAAATATGGATTGCCGCTCCGTAGGCTCCGGCTAAAGAATTGTTCTTGTTGTTAAGAAATCCGCCGCCGTTCATGATGAGCGTTGCAGAATCGTACATAGCAATACCGCCGCCGTCATCGCCATCGGCAACGTTGCCAACGATTTTAACGTTATTGAGCGTTACCCTTGCATCGTCCTGAATGTGGATACCACCCGCGCCGTTATCGCTGTTACCACCGGTGATGGTGCCAAACTGCACAGTAGCATCGGTATCGTCGGCTCTTGCGATCGCATCGCCGTTCTTACCACCGTTGATGATGACGTCCGAGTCCTCCTCGATGCAAATGACCTCACCGTCAAGCTCGTTGTTATCCCCGAGGCCGCGGTCAATGGTATGGCCGTTCATGTTGAGCATCACTCTTGCCCCCTCGGGCACGTAGATGGTGCTCTGACGGAAGCCCACTCCATCACTGTCACCAAACTCGCCTTTTGCGTTGGCTTTCCAATCAACGTGCAGATCAATCACGACACGGTCATATTGATTGGTGTCCAAATATTCATTATCTTGGGCTTTTTCCATAGCGAAGTTCCAGCCGCCTTCAAAAGAAGTGTAATCCTCAAGCTTAACAACCTCGCCGTCCGCCTTTTTAAGAGCGCTAACGGTCAGCACAACGCCCGTCGCGGGCTCGTCTGCCGCAAAAGCGGCAACACACAGCGCGCTTGCCATCAGGCAAATTGTAAGAATGATCGCAAAAAAACTTTTCATATAAGAATTTTCCTTTCTGTTTTTTCGATGCCGATGGCAGTTTTTTTACCGCCACGCGCTTATTGTAACACCACGGGCGTTACAAAGGTGTTACAAAAAGAAAAAAACGGCAGAACTTTTCAAAAAAATTCTGCCGCTCTTTGACGATTATTTGAATAAAAGCATGGCGCAGGTTTCCTCCGCCCAACCGTATTGGGTCATATATTCTCCGTGAAATTCCGGCTTTCCGGTTTCAAGATAACTGATATAATCACACTTGATAAGACTCGTATCAATACGGTAACACGGGGTTTCATGACACAAAACCGCTTCCGCCCCCACCGATTTCAGAGTGCTTTTCAGGTCCATTAAGAGTTGGCGCAGATACGCCGAATTTTTGGTATCGTCCGTGTCGTCAGGAAACAGCACCGCGCAAATTTGCTTTGCCGTCATTCCTGCCCCATTGCGGTCTACAAGAAATGCAAACAGCTCTTTTGTTTTCAGTCGCTTGAATACAAGCATTTCCTCCTTCACATACACCTCAAAATTACCAAAGCAGTTCACCCGAAGAAGCTTTTCCTTTTGGCGGACCCCCTTAATATTGTCAATTTCGCCTTGGACGTCTTCCGCCGCAATAGGCTTCATCAAATAGCCCGAGGCATGAAGCTTAAATGCGGGAATAGCGTATTCCTCATATCCGGTGCAGAATACAATTTTGCAGCCCGGACGGGAGGCGATGATTTTCTCGGCAAGAGCAAGTCCGCCCATGCCGCGCATATTGATATCCAAAAAGGCAATATCCGTGTGATGTGTCTTAACAAATTCAAGTGCCGCTTCACAGTCAGAAAACCTTGCGACCTCCGTAATATCGGGCGAAGCCTCGATTGCCGCCACCAACGCACCGAGCATCAATGCCTCGTCATCAACTGCTATTGCAATCATTTTCTTACCTCCTTTGGAATTGTTACCAGCACTTTCGTGCCAACGCCTACGGTGCTTTCAATCTCAAGCCTACCGTTTACCATAACCTTAAGACGTTCGCGAATGTTGCGAAGTCCCACGTGCTTTCTCTCATCTATCAGCACGCTTGTATCAAATCCTACGCCGTCATCCACCACCGAAATGCAATAATCCGTATCGGTCTCATAGGAAACCACATGGATCGTTCCGCCCTTTGACAGCTTCATCAAGCCGTGCTTGATCGCATTTTCAACAATCGGTTGAACGGTCAGCGCGGGAATGTGGAAATCCTCGGAATTCATTTCAAACGTGAAGGTCATATCCGGAAAGCGCACATTTTCAATGCTGATATAGTGATGGACGTGCTCCATTTCCTGCGACATCAGTATCGGCTTGGGATTGTCAAGCTCTCCGAAATTTCCTCGGAGATATTTTGCAAAATTGTGTACGAGTCCGGCAGCCTTCGGAGGATCCAGCTTACACAGCTGCTCGATACTGCCAAGCGTATTATAAATAAAGTGAGGACGGATCTGGCTCATCATCGTGGAAATTCTGCTTTCGGCAAGCTCCGCGTTAAGAACTATTTTTTCCATCTCAAGCTCTTTTGCCTTGGTAGCTGCATTTATGCTTTGAGGAATTAACTTAAGCACCATAACCATTGCTACGGCAAACAAAACAACGAAAACATACTGCGAACCAACACCGCCTTGCCATGCACCTTGCCACGTGCCGACAGTATCGACAAAAAATGCAAGCAACGGAATGACCGCAACAATACAGAGATAACGTTCCTTTTTTGCCTTTTTTATAAACTCCTTTGCAAGGCAGAACAACAACACGATATTGGAAAGCCCCTGTACCGCAACCCACCAGATCCACGTATCATAAAACAACACGTCGCTCACGATCGGCAAAATGAAAAATACGGCGTTTGCCACAGCCAAAAGCATCACCGTCATTTGGCTCACTTTTTTCATTGCTTTGAGAAAATACGATATGCTCATCGTTAAGAAGAACATATAGAAGACCATCGAAAAGCCAAGAACGGTCGTGTTTGAAACGATAGACTCGCTCCAAAAGAAAACACCCTCCGCGCTATACGCAATGTAGACTCCGGCAAATAAGACTACAAGTCCGAAAAGCCAGATGATGCTATTGCTTTTGATATGTATCAGAGTTGAGAACAGCGCAATTCCAAGAAACACGAGAGAAACAAGTATCAACAGCATACCCGCATTTCTCTGCGGTTCACCGCTGCTCATAACACCCTTTTCAAACTCAATCCCTGTCCAAAAAGCCATTGTGGAGAGCATTTCATCAATCGCGTTTTCGTTTCCAAAGCTATGGGGATTATGAACGAGAATCTCAATCTGCTCCTCACTTTCACTCGTGAAGAAGCAAGCAGTCCAACCTTCACCGCAGACGGAATCTCCATACAAAGGATTTTCCATATCTATGACCAAAGGCTCAACTCCGGTTTCATAAAATGTCAGGTTGATATGATCAGTATAGAACGCAATCGGTATATCCCCTCTATAAATACCAACATACCCACCTTCGGGATCAAGCATATGCAAATTTCCGCGCAGGGTGACGTCACCTTTTGTAGCCGGAATATGCTCATCCTTCACGATCTTATGCCATTCACCGTCTTCAATCCGATACTCACCGTCAAAATACACCTGCGCTATTAAGGCAGGTTGCGCTTGCAGGCTGGTGCTGTTATTATACCACAGCAAACAAAGCGCAAGCATAATCAAGAGCAAAACTCCGGCGATCGGGAAATATCTCTTTTGGAATATTTGAAATTTATTTTTGAAACCCGGCATTTTTCCTCCATTTTTTACTCATCATGATATTCGTTGTAAACATTTCAGGCTTCAAGCAGCCGATCAAAATGACATAAACACCGTCGGTTCTGCGATAAGCATGATCCTCTGTTCCCTTCAATACCATCAGGAATGAAGGCTCGTATCATTGACTATTCTTTTTCTGTAATGTTTTTTTCCTCATTTTCGTTTGTTTTACTCATATTATACATCTAAATCATAAAAAATGCAATGTTTTTTTGTGGAAATATTTTTTCGACGATTGTTGACGAAAATTCCCGACAGTTTTGAAAGCAAAAAACGACGGAGACCGTTCTCCGCCGCAACCATTCGTATTCTTTGTTTATTTTCTTTTCAAGTTACTCTTCAGACCGTATTGAAAAAAATAAATTTCGAATATATTTTTTGAAATATTTTGTTTTCTTGCTCATTTGTAACACATTTGTAACGCTCGATATGTTAGAATATTTCAGTGTCAATCATCCCAAATCCAACTCGGAAAAAGTGAACGAAAAAAATAATGTGTTTTGCTCACATCAACTTATCGAAGGAGGCTATTATGACTAAAAAAACGCAAACCATAATTTCATCCAAACTATTTTTCTGCTTTTGTTTCATCGAATTTCTGATACTTGTAACGTTGAAGGTGCAACAAGCTATATATCCGAATTCTGTAATTGAAATAATCCCGATGTTTTCAGCGATTCTCCTCAATGCCCTGTTTATGATTTTCTTAGTCCTTTGCGTGAAAAAAGCAGGCAAGGATACGTTAATAATGGGGATTCCGCTCGCCGTATTTACCACTCTCTTAGCCGATTGCTTTTTGGTAATGCTCTACGGACTTTCATCGGCAGAAATCGTTCGTTTCATGTCACCTCTTACCGCAAATATGATTGGATTTTTCATTTTCGGAATGGTGCAGGTGATCTATGCATGCTATTTGGGTCTGACGAAACGCCGCTTGATTATAAGGGTCGCCTTTTATCTTTTCCTTATCTTAGGAATTGCAGTTGCAGGACTATTCACTTTTGACAAATTTATCGCATGTCTTTCAATGTCTCAATTGATTCTAAATGTTGTTTACGCATGGATCGAGCACCGAAAAAAACGCACGACGGCATCGTTGTTGCTGGCTATCGGTATCACACTTTTCTTCGGATGTGACTTCTCCATTATGTTGAGAATGCTTCTGCCCCCGCAGGGATTTATATACGCTGCCATCTGCTTCGTGGTATGGGTATTCTATATTCCCTCTCAGGTTGTGCTCACATCAAGTTATCTCGCAGATCGAGCAGACGCATAAAAAGCATTTCAGCATTTTTATATCCTTTCAGAAACTCATGACCACCTGCCATATTGTCACGAGGGGCGGTCTCAAATTGCAAATTTGAGACCGCCCCTTTTCTGTTATTTTGATTAGCCGTTGATGATGGACTCTGCCCAATTGGTTGCGATCACGCCCTCGGGCTCGCCGGTTCTCTTGGACTCGGTGAGAATGTGCTCGATGGAGTTGTAGATGTTGTCTACCTTCTTCAGCACTGCTTCCTTGTTGTAGGGTCCGTCAACCTCTGCTGCCGCGTTGATTACGCCACCGCCGTTGATAACGAAATCAGGCGCATAGAAGATGCCGCGTGCCTTGAGTGCTAGACCCGATGCATCATCGTAAATCTGGTTGTTTGCACCGCCTGCTACTGCCTTGCAGTTGAGCATGGGAATGGTGGTGGGGTTGATGATTGCGCCCATTGCGTTGGGAGAGAAAATATCGCACTTCTGGCTCATGATCTCCTCGGTGGAAACCACGGTTGCGCCGAATTCCTCTCTTGCGCGATCTGCAACTGCTTTGTTCGAGCGGTTTGCAACGATCAGCTTTGCGCCGCTCTCATGGAGCATGCGGCAAAGATCGTATCCAACCTTACCAAGACCCTGAACGGCAACGGTGAGACCGTCAAGGGAATCGGAGCCAAACGCAACCTTTGCGGTTGCCTTGATGCCCTGCCATACGCCGCGTGCGGTGAAGGGAGAGGGGTCACCGCTGTTCTGGGGCAGACCGCAAAGATACTTGGTTTTGCGAAGCATGATGAGCGCATCATCGCAGGTGGTGTTGACGTCCTCTGCGGTGATATACTTGCCCTCGAAGCTGTTAACAGCCTCAGCGAACGCCTCGAACATTGCCTCGGTTTTTTGGGAGGGATCAGCAATGATTACGCCCTTTCCGCCACCGTGGGGAAGTCCCGCTACGGCGTTCTTGTGCGACATACCGCGAGAGAGGCGAAGCACGTCAAACAGTGCATCGTCATAGGATGCGTAGGGGAACAGGCGGCAGCCGCCGATTGCAGGACCAAGGTTGGTGTTGTGCACGGCGATAATTGCTCTCAAGCCTGCCTTTTCATTGTTGACAAACAAAACTCTTTCGTGACCGTATTTGGTCATTTCTGTCATTGCGTTCATAAATTTTATCTCCTTTTTGATTGCCTTTCAGCAAAAAATGTTTATTGATAGTTTTTACCAAGATTAAGAGCCTTCATATTCAGCTCCTTGAGGGCTGCCTTTTTGGGAGGAACCAGCTTCTCCACAACCTCCGCCACTCCGTCAAAGGAAAGCTCGGGGTGCTTTTCGAGAAGATGCCCCACGATGATCATATTGGCAAGGCTGGAAATTCCCTCCTCCTTTGCCATTTGCGTTGCGGGAACGTAGAACACCTCCACATCGTCTCTCTCGACCTTCACGTCGATCAGAGAGGAATCCACGTAGATCTGTCCGCCTGCCACAACCGTGTTCACATACTTCTCAAGCGACGGAAGATTCATCGCGATGAGAACGTCGGGCGAAGTCACGATGGGCGAGCCAACGGGCGTGTCGGAAAGGATGACGTTGCAGTTTGCGGTACCGCCGCGCATCTCGGGTCCGTAGGAAGGCAGCCAAGATACCTGCAGATCCTCCAAAAGCCCCTTATAAGCCAGGAATTTTCCGGAGAACAGAATGCCCTGTCCGCCAAATCCGGCGATCAAAATTTCTGTTGTTTTCATTCTGCGTCCGCTCCCTTCTCGAATTTGTCCTTATATACGCCAATCGGATAGTACGGAAGCATATCGCTCTCAACCCACTCAAGTGCCTGCTTGGGCGTCATACCCCAGTTGGTGGGACATGCGGAAACGACCTCCACAAAGGAGAAGCCCTTGCCCTCGATCTGGTTCTGGAACGCCTTTTTGATTGCCTTCTTGGCATTCTTGACGTTCTTGACGTTATTGACTGCAACACGGGTGATATATGCAGGTCCCTCCAGAGTTGCGAGCATCTCGCTCACCTTAATGGGCCATCCGCAGTGCTTGACATCGCGGCCGTAGGGAGAGGTTTGCGTAACCTGACCGGGAAGGCTCGTGGGAGCCATCTGACCGCCCGTCATACCGTAGATTGCGTTGTTAACAAAAATAACGGTGATGTTCTCGTTTCTTGCGGCGGAGTGCACGGTTTCTGCCATACCGATCGAGGCAAGGTCACCGTCACCCTGATAGGTGAAAACGATATTATCGGGGCGTGCACGCTTGACGCCGGTGGCAACGGCAGGTGCTCTGCCGTGAGGTGCCTCAATCATATCGCAGCTGAAGTAGTCATACGCCATCACGGCGCATCCAACGGGAGCAACACCAATGGTCTTTCCTTCAATACCGAGCTCGTCGAGCGCCTCAGCTACCAAGCGGTGAATGATACCGTGCGGACAACCGGGGCAGTAATGAAAGGGTGCATCGGTCAAGGAATTCGGCTTTTTGAATACCACTGCCATAATCAGAACTCTCCTTTCTCTGCCTTCACGATGGCAGCAAGCACCTCGTCGGGGGTTACGATCATACCGCCCGTACGGTTGCAAAGGGTGATGGGGCGTCTGCACTCGGTGGCAAGCTTGACATCCTCGATCATCTGACCCATGTTCAGCTCAACCGAAATAAAGGACTTGACCTTGTCTGCCGCAGCCTTAAGTGCCGCCTTGGGGAAGGGCCACAGGGTGATGGGGCGAATAAGTCCAACCTTAATGCCCTGCTTTCTTGCTTCCGCTACTGCATTCTTTGCAATTCTCGAGGCAATACCGAACGCTACGACGCAGATCTCTGCGTCCTCCATCATGTATTCCTCCCACATTGCCTCGTTCTTTTCGATCTCGGCATATTTCTCAAAGCGCTCGAAGTTTTTCCTCTCGAGCTCGTCGGGCTTGAGGTAAAGCGAATTGACAACGTTGTGAGAACGCTTGCCCTCGGTTCCGGTGAGCGCCCAAGGCTTTTCGTAGACCTTGGGATCCGCATCCTCAAAGGTGATCGGCTCCATCATCTGACCGATCGTACCGTCCGCGAGAATCATGGTAATCATAGAATACTTATCGGCAAGATCAAAGCCCTTGATAGTGAGGCTCGCCATCTCCTGAACCGATGCGGGCGCAAGAACGATGGCACGGTAGTCGCCGTGTCCGCCGCCCTTGGTAGCCTGAAAATAATCCGACTGCGAGGGCTGAATGCCGCCAAGTCCCGGACCGCCGCGCTGTACGTTGACAACGAGCGCGGGAACGTCGGAGCCTGCGATGTAGCTCATCCCCTCTGCCTTGAGCGAAATTCCGGGGCTTGAGGAGGAGGTCATAACGCGCACGCCTGCCGCCGCCGCGCCGTAGACCATATTGATCGACGCGATCTCACTCTCTGCCTGCAGAAATACGCCGCCGATCTTCGGCATCTTCTTTGCCATGTATGCAGCAATTTCGGTTTGAGGCGTGATGGGATATCCGAAATAATAGCGGCATCCCGCGCGGATGGCTGCCTCCGCAATTGCCTCGTTGCCCTTCATTAAAATTCTTTCTGCCATATTTTTCTCCATTCCGTCGCCCTTGAGCGACTGCAAAAATCCAAGCGTTGTCACACCGACCGCACGCGGCTACGGGTGCCACCCGCCAATCTTATTTTTCAACTGTGATGATACAATCGGGACACATCGTGGCGCAGAAGGCACATCCGATGCACTTCTCCTGCTCCTTCATATATGCGGGAGAATATCCCTTGGGGTTGAGCTTGTCGAGCGCGATTGCCAGACATTGCTTGGGGCAAGCGTCAACGCACAAGCCACAGCCCTTACACATATCCGTGTTAAACGTTACTTTCATTCTGTTTTCCTCCTATTTAAGACCGCACTCCCGACAAAAGGAATTGCTTTCCTTTCATCAGAACGGCAGGTCAAAATATTTCTTTTGAAGTGTGAGGGGCATCGTTGGGATTTCCGTGATGTCCTCCGCCACTCTTTTTTCGACGGTGTGCAGCCAGATCGGCAATTCCGTCACGCGGCTGACCTCCTCAGCAAAAGCAACCGATGAGAGCACGGTTTCCTTGGAGGTCTCAATACCGACGTTTGAATTGTTGACGATGCAGGTAAATCGAATGCCTGCCGCCGCTTCAATCTCACGCAGGATCGTCACCGCGTCCTCCACGGTGGCGGTCAGCGGTCTGTATCGGTTCAAAACGAACGCCATGCGGTAATCGCCCTCTGCCTTGATCGCGTCCGCAAACCGACCGAGCGCGTAAGCACCTCTATCGTCGCCACCGATATCAATGACACCGAAAACCGATTTATCCTGGACGAGTCGGTAGCTCTCTGCAGGAAGCGCGGGAAGATCAACGTTGGAGTTGGCGTAGCGTGAGCAGATCAGATCAATGCCCATCGCGCGGAGTTCTTCTTCGCTGTCCTTCGTTCGGAAATACGGATTGACGATATCCAGGTCGGCAATGCAGACCTTTTTGCCTTCTTTTGCAAGACGTATTGCGTAATTAACGGCAATGTTCGTTTTTCCGCTGCCGTAATGCCCCGCAAAAAGTGTAAGTCTTTTGTGTTCCATAACAATATTGGTTCGATCTGCTCTGCCTGCGACAATGCCGCATCAGAGCTTCTTTCTGATAATTTTTCCGCTGGTCGTCTTGGGCAGACTCTCGTAGAATTCCACGATCCTCGGATACTTATAGGGCGCGGTGCGCGACTTGACATAGTTTTGAATTTCGCGCTTGAGCTCGTCGGTTCCCTCGTATCCATTGATCAGCACGATGCTTGCCTTGACAACCTGACCGCGAATCTCGTCGGGGGCAGCGGATACGCCGCACTCCAATACGTACGGAAGCTCCATAATGACGTTTTCGATCTCGAACGGACCAATTCGGTAGCCCGAGGATTTGATCACGTCGTCCGCGCGGCCCACGTACCAGAGGAAGCCGTCCTCATCACGCCATGCAAGGTCGCCTGTGTGATAGAAGCCGTCGCGCCAGGTTTCCGCGGTAATTTCGGGATTACCCTCGTAGGCGTAGGCAAGTCCGCAAGGAAGTCCCTTGGAAATGTCGATACAAATTTCTCCGCTCTCACCAACCTCAACCTCCTCGCCCTCGGGGCTGAGCAGATGCACGTTGTAAAGCGGGATCGGCTTGCCCATAGAGCCGATCTTGTGGCTGCCTCCTGCAAGATTACCGATGATGAGCGTGCTTTCGGACTGACCGAAGCCCTCCATGATCTGGAGTCCCGTATGATTTTCAAACTGACGGAACACCTCGGGATTGAGTGCCTCGCCTGCGGTGGATGCATGCTCAATGCTGGAAAGATCAAAGCGGGAGAGATCCTGCTTGATGAGCATGCGGTACATCGTGGGAGGTGCGCAGAAGGTGGTGATATGATATTTTTTGAACAGCGGGAGGATCTTTTCTGCGTCAAAGCGGTCAAAATCGTAAACAAAGGTTGCAGCCTCACACAGCCATTGGCCGTAGAGCTTGCCCCACAGAGCCTTTGCCCAGCCCGTATCGGAAATGGTCAGATGCAATCCGTCGGGATTGACCTGGTGCCAATATTTTGCGGTGATAAAATGTCCCAGAGGATACTTATAACTATGCGCTGCGATCTTGGGATATCCGGAGGTTCCCGAGGTAAAGAACATCAGCATGGGATCGTTGCCGCAGGGTGTGTCCTCGGTGCGCGCGAAGTGGCTGCTATACATGCTGTATTCGTCATTAAAGCTATGCCAGCCCTCGCGATTGCCTCCAACGAGAATCTTGTGCGTAAGACCCGGACACTTCGCTGCCGCCGCGTCTACCGAGCTTGCAACCTCGCCGTCCGCCGTGCAAACGATTGCCTTGATGCCGCCTGCGTTGAAGCGATACTCAAAATCCTTTTCAAGCAGCTGGTTGGGGGCAGGGATCGCCACGGCACCGAGCTTATGCAATGCCAAAATAGAGAACCAGAACTGATAATGTCGCTTGAGCACCAGCATCACGCGGTCTCCCCGCTTGATTCCGAGCGCCTTGAAATAGTTGGCAACCCTTGCGGATTCCTTCTTCATATCCTGGAACGTGAATCTGTGCTCGGTTCCGTCCTCGCTCACGTGCAGCATTGCAAGCTTATCCGGCTTTTGTCTGCCGAGTGCGTCAACAACGTCAAACGCAAAGTTGAAGCGATCCTCGTTCTTGAAGGAAATGCCCGTGAGAACGCCGTTCTCCTCGGTGGGATTGATAAAATTATGGTAAATTCTCTGTTGATTGTCGACATCAAGGCGCTTGGTAACGGTAGAAGCAACCGCCGCCTGCTCGCCCTCTCTCGCCGCCTGGTTGCGCAGCACGATGGCATAGAAGGAGCAATCCTCTCCGCCAACGGCAACCATGCCGTGAGGCGTTCCGGAATCGTAATAGATGCTATCCCCGGGACCCAGAATCTCGGTGTGATCGCCAATCTGAATTTTCATCCGACCGGTGATGACAATATCACATTCCTGCCCCTCGTGGCGAACCAGCTCGATCTCCTCATTCTCCGCGCCCTCATGGTAATTCATCTCCATATAAAGCGGGAGCGCGATGCGGTTGCGGAACTCGGATGCAAGGTTATATCCCACCATGTGATGGGCCTCCTCAATTCTCTGTCCCTCTCCCCTACGGGTCAGCGCATAGGAGCGCAGCTTCGGGCTTTTACCCTCGAGAAGATCGCTCATATCCACGCCAAAAATCAAGACGCAGTGATAAAGGAACGCGATGCTGAGATTTTTATTTCCCGATTCGCACGCCTCGTATTCGCTCTCGGTCATACCCGTACGTGCCGCCATCTCGGAGATGGAAAGACCCGTAATCTGTCGCAATTCGCGAATACGGTCGGCAACTTGTTTGACTTTATACTCCACTGAGTTCATGAAAATTACTACTCCTCTTTTGCAAAAGCACCGTTGAAACGGATTTGTCCGGTGCCGATTTTGCCGTAAGATATGCTTTACGGATCAAAGCTTGTTTCGGATGATCTTGCCGCTGATTGTTTTAGGCAATTCCGTGCGGAATTCCACAATTCTCGGATATTTGTAGGGTGCGGTGTGAAGCTTGACGTAATTCTGAATATCCTTCTTGAGTGCCTCCGTCCCCTCCGTACCCGGAACCAGAACGATGCACGCCTTGACAACCTGACCTCTGACCTCGTCGGGCGCGGCACAAACGCCACACTCGAGCACGTACGGCAGCTCCATGATCGTCGATTCGATCTCAAACGGACCGATGCGGTAGCCCGACGACTTGATCACGTCATCCACGCGGCCGACGTACCAATAGTATCCGTCCTCATCGCGCCATGCAAGGTCGCCGGTGTGATACATGCCGTCATGCCAAACGTTCTTTGTTGCTTCCTCGTTGAGATAGTAACCGAGGAACACACCGCAGCTTGTTTTGGGCTCGGTTCGGATCACGATCTCGCCGTTTACACCGTCGGGAACGGGATTTCCGTCCGCATCCGCGAGATCAATGCCATATCCGGGAATCGGCTTGCCCATCGCACCGGGCTTGAGCTGCGTGCCGAGCAGGTTGGCAATGCCGAGCGTCATCTCGGTCTGACCGAAGCCCTCCGCGATGCGGAGTCCGGTTGCCTTTTCAAACTGATAGAACACCTCGGGGTTGAGCGCCTCGCCTGCGGTGGTTGCATGTCGGATCGAAGAAAGATCATACTGACTCAGATCCTGCTTGATGAGCATGCGGTACATCGTGGGAGGTGCGCAGAAGGTGGTGATGTGATATTTCGCGAACAACGGCAGAATTTTTGCCGAATCGAAACGGTCAAAATCATAGGTAAAGACCGCGCCCTCGCACAGCCACTGACCGTAGAGCTTGCCCCAGAGAGCCTTGCCCCATCCGGTTTCCGAAATGGTGAAATGGAGACCGTTTCTCTCACACAGGTGCCAATACTTTGCCGTAACATAGTGACCGAGCGCGTATTTATACGAATGCATCGCCATCTTCGGGTAGCCCGTTGTGCCGGACGTAAAGAGCATCAGCATGGGATCGTTGCCGCAGGGGGCGTCCTCGGTGCGGACAAAGCGACGGCTGAAGAGCGGATATTCCGCATCGTAATCGCGCCAGCCCTCTCTCTGACCGCCAACAAGAATCTTGGTCAGGGAAAGCTGCTCCTCTGCCTCTGCCAGCTCGACCTGACGAGCAGTGTCGCCGTCTGCGGTACAGAGAATCGCGCTGACACCTGCCGCTCTGAAACGGTAGCTGAAATCGTGCGCCAGAAGCTGATTGGTTGCGGGAATTGCAATCGCGCCGATCTTGTGGAGTCCGAGGATCGCAAACCAGAACTGATAATGGCGCTTGAGCACCAGCAGAACGCGGTCGCCCTTCTTGATGCCGAGCGATTTGAAATAGTTGGCGCTCTGCGAGGAAGCGTCCTTGATATCGCGGAAGGTAAATCTGCGCTCGGTCATATCGTTTGCGATATGCAGCATTGCAAGCTTGTCCGGCTCCTTGCGCGCAATTGCGTCAACGGTATCAAACGCAAAATTATATTGATCCTCATTTTTGTAACGGAGATCAACGAGAACGCCGTTTTCGTCCTCCTCTGCCTCAATGAACGTCTCACACAGAAGCGACTCCTTTGCCGCAGCGTGCAGGTTCTCTCCAATATACATCGGCTGGTCGGTGGCATTGCTTGCCATAACGACCGAGAGAAATACGCAATCCTGATTGTCGATTGCGATCATACCGTGGGGCGTTGAGGATTTGAAGAAAATGCTGTCACCCTCACGCAGAATCTCCTCGTGATCACCAACGCGGAAGCGGAGCGCGCCCTTGACAACCATATCAAATTCCTGACCGGCGTGCGTTACCGTGTTGATGGGAGTCTTTTGAAGTGCCTCCGAATACTGATAGGTTACCCAGTAGGGTGTTGCAAGCTTTTGGCGGAATTGGGCTGCCAGTGCCTGAATGGTGATACCGTCCTCCTCGGCGGTGGTAAGTCCCTCACCACGTCGTGTGACGGTGTAGCCCGAGAGCTTTGCTCCCTGTCCCTCCAGAAGATCGGTAATTTCAATGCCATATGCCTTGGCGCATTTATGTATAAAAGTAAAAGGAAGATCAATATTTCCCGTTTCGTAGGAGCAGTACAGCTCCTCGGATATTTCGGTCAGTTCTGCCATTTGCTTCGGAGTATACCCCATAATCTGACGCATCTCACGTATACGCAATGCAATTTTTTCAAGTTGATTTACGTCTGATTGGTTGTTCATAACAACACCTCCTTCTAAAAACAAAAAACCGCCTCAGAAAAAATACTGAGACGAGTGCAAAACAAATATACCCGCGGAACCACTCAAATTACGGAAAACCGCCACTTAGAACTCCTATAAGTCCTTACCTTTAACGCAGGGAACGTGAAACTCTAACAAAACGCTCGAATTCCCGACTCGGAAGTGATGGGTAGCTTGGCTTTTTGCAATCGGCTCACACCAACCGCCGACTCTCTGAATGCTCTATTATGCCCTACCGTCTTCGTCACAGTCTTTGCTTTTTTATTTATAGAGATATTTTATCACCTTCACGCAAAAAAGTCAACTATTTTCTTTTTAGCAGTTTGCACAAAATTTCAAAACACGCCTTGTTTATTATGACTAAAAATGCGTGAATGATTATTTTTTTTTCAATTTTCCTATTGACAAAACGCGTGTTTGGTGATTAAATATATATAATTCAAAAAGCAATAGAAAGACAATGACGGAAATCCTGCCCCTTATTTGAAGGCAACAGAGAGTCGGCGGTTGGTGCGAGCCGATGCAGATGTTTGGGGCGTTCTCTTTCCCGAGTCGGTCTCGTCAAAGCCTTGGCAAGTAATGAGACACGGAAGCCCCCGTTACCGGGCAGGGTCCTGATTGGGACCTTTGAGTGATTTCCCTTTCAAGGGGGTAATCAGGGTGGTACCGCGAATAGAAGATTCGTCCCTGACCGCGATAGCGGCTCGGGGATTTTTTGTTTGGAAGGAGACCTGTATAAAATGATGAAGAAAATGATAATCAGCGATGCAACGATGAAGCAAGCGGCAAAGGAATCGCGCCTTTCATTTAAGGAAAAGATTGAGCTTGCCAAGCTTCTTGATAAGCTTGGCGTGGACCTGATCGAGCTGGACGGCATTCAGGACCCTCGCATCGACGCGCTTCTGATCAAGTCGATCGTTGCCGCAGTTGGCGACAGCCGTATTGCCGTTCCTGTGGAGCTGTTAAATCAGGAAAGCATTGAAAAAACAGGAGCTGCTCTGAAGAACGCCAAAAATCCGCGCTTGCAGGTTTGCGCCCCCACCAGCTCCGTACAAATTGAATATCTGCTTCATAAAAAGCCCGATGCGATGCTCGAGGCGATCCGCAAAACGGTCGCCGCCTGTCGCGCAATCTGCTCCGACGTGGAGTTTGTGGCAGGTGACGCAACGAGAAGCGAGAGCGATTTTCTCGCCGATGCAATCAGAGCTGCCATCGAAGCAGGAGCCACAACCGTTACGCTCTGCGACACCGCAGGAGTCATGCTCCCCTCCGAGTTTGCCGCATTTATCAGACGCCAGTATGAGGCGGTTCCGCAGCTAAAGGAGATCACCCTTGGCGTATGCTGCGCAAACACCATTGCAATGGCAGATGCCTGCGTTGTTATGGCAGCCATGGAGGGTGCGGGACAAATCCGCGCGGCGGCGCACACAAGCGCTGAGGCGTCACTCACCAACGTCGTTCGGATTCTCACCGCAAAGGAGGATATTCTGGGCGCCTCCGTTGGCGTTAAGGCAACGCAGCTCGGCAGAATCAACTCTCAAATTGATTGGCTCTGCAGCACCGGAAAAAGTCAGACTGACGCCTCCGAGTCCGAATATGACGACGGAACCTTTCTCACGGCACACGACACCAAGGAGGCTGTCGCGGCAGCTACGGTAAGACTTGGCTACAATCTCTCCGACGAGGATGCACAAAAGGTATATGCGGCGTTTGTGCAGATTGCCGACCGAAAGGAACGGGTCAGTTTCAAGGAGCTTGACGCCATCGTGGCATCCTCTGCCATGCAGGTGCCCTCCACCTACAAGCTCGACACCTACGTCATCACCTCCGGCAACACCATCTCCGCCACCGCACACATCAAGCTCACCAAAAACGGCAACACCGTTGAGGGCGTTTATATCGGTGACGGCTCGATCGACGCCGCATTCCAGGCGATTGAAAAGATCACGGGCTGCCACTATGAGCTCGATGACTTCCAGCTCCAAGCGGTCACCGAGGGACGCGAGGCAATGGGACAAACGGTTGTCAAGCTCCGCTCGGGAGGCAAGGTTTACTCGGGCAGAGGTATTTCCACCGATATCGTGGGCGCAGGCATTCAAGCCTATCTGAACGCCCTGAACAAAATCGTTTACGAGGAGGAGATCGAATGAAGCTTTCCTTTTCCACAAGGGGATGGCCCAATCTTTCCTTTGATGAAATGCTCGAGGTGGCTCTGGACATGGGATTCTCGGGCGTTGAGGTATATAATCTTGCAAAATTTGATCCGCTGCTCGAGAAGGGCGGTCCGTTTCACAAGTACAACGTTGCGGCAACGGTGCGTCAGCTGAGAGAGAGTGGGCTTTCCATCCCTTGCTTTGACACCTCGCTCGATATCTCGTCTGACAAGGATGCGGTGCAAACTGCGATGAATCTGATTGAAATCGCGCACGATGCGAGAACCCCCTACGTTGTGATATGCGCACTGCATGACAACGAGGATGCGGTTTGCGCAGCCCTGAACGCGCTCCTGCCGATCGCAACCGAACAGGACGTCAGCATCCTGATCAAGACCAGCGGAATCTACGCCGACACAGCAAGGCTTCGTGCCCTGCTCGACCGATTTGCAAGCGATCATCTTGCTGCACTGTGGGACGTTCACCATCCCTACCGTGACCTTGGCGAATCGGGGGATCAGACCATTAAAAATCTCGGTGCCTACGTGGCACACGTCCACATGCGCGATTCGGACGATACCGGAGCATATCAGCTCATCGGCGAGGGAACGCTCCCGATCGACGAGGTGATGCGAGCGCTCTCCTCGGTCAATTACAATGCCTTCATTTCGCTGGAATGGAAGCCCGAATGGCTTGACGATTTGCAGGACCCACAGATCATCTTCCCGCATTTTGTCAACTATATGTCGCATTTCCACTCGACAAGGGATATGAAGAAAAGTCTTTACTTCAATCACGACGGAACGGGACAGTACGTTTGGAAGCGGGATGAGCTGATTGATCTGACCTTCTCCCAGGTGCTTGACAGAGTTGCTGACGAGTTTCCCGATCAATACTGCTTTAAGTACACCACGCTTGACTATATCCGCACCTACGCACAATTCCGCGAGGACGTTGACCGCTTCGCACGTGCGCTCGTATCGCTCGGAGTGAAGGCAGGCTCCAAGGTTGCGGTTTGGGCAACCAACCTCCCCGCCTGGTATATCACCTTCTGGGCAACCACCAAGCTCGGTGCCGTTCTCGTCACCGTCAACACCGCCTATAAAATCCATGAGGCGGAATATCTGCTCCGCCAATCCGACACGCACACGCTCGTGATGATTGAGAGCTGTCTGGACTCCAATTACAGAGAGATCATCAACACGCTCTGCCCCGAGCTGAAACGCACCGTTCCCGGTGAGCCGCTCCATGCCAAAAAGCTCCCCTTCCTGCGCAACGTCATCACCGTCGGATTCAAGCAGGAGGGCTGTCTCGAATTTGACGAAGCAATGGCACGTTATCCGCTCGTCAGACGCGAGCAGGTTGCCCGAATGGCAGCAGCGGTCAAGCCGAGCGACGTTTGCAATATGCAATACACCTCCGGCACAACGGGCTTTCCCAAGGGCGTTATGCTGACGCACTACAACGTGGTCAACAACGGAAAGTGTATCGGTGACCGCATGGGACTCTCCACGGCGGACAGAATGATGATTCAGGTTCCGATGTTCCACTGCTTTGGCATGACGCTTTCGATGACCGCCTCTATGACGCACGGTGCCACGATGTGCCCCATGCCCTACTTCTCCGCAAAATCCTCGCTTGCGTGCATCAATCAGGAAAAGATCACCTGCTTCAACGGCGTGCCGACCATGTTCATTGCCATGTTCAATCACCCAAGCTACCGCAGCACCGATTTCTCGCACATGCGTACCGGTATTATGGCAGGTGCAGGATGTCCCCCCGAATTGATGAAGCGTGCCGCAGACCCCAATGAAATGAATATGACGGGCATCGTCAGCGTTTACGGTCAGACCGAATGCGCACCGGGCAACACGATGAGCTCCTGGACCGATCCGCTCGACGTTCGCACCGAAACCGTGGGAAGTGCCTTCCCGCACGTGATGTGCAAGATCGTGGATCCCGAAACAGGTGAGGAGGTTGGTCCCGGCGTGAACGGCGAGTTCTGCGCCAAGGGCTACAACACCATGAAGGGCTACTATAAAATGCCCGACGCAACGCGGGATACCGTCGATGCCGACGGCTGGCTCCACTCGGGTGACCTCGCATGCCGCGACGAGAACGGAAACTATAAAATTACCGGACGACTCAAGGATATGATCATTCGCGGCGGCGAAAACATCTATCCCAAGGAGATCGAGGAATTTATCTACACGCATCCCCAGACAAAGGACGTTCAGGTCATCGGTGTTCCGGATAAGAAATACGGCGAGGAGATCATGGCTTGCATCATCTTAAAGGAGCCGGGCAGCGTCACGGTAGAACAGATGACAGACTATATCAAGGCAAGCATGGCACGCCACAAGGTGCCGAAATATATCGAGTTCGTTGAAAGCTTCCCCATGAATGCGGCAGGCAAAGTTCTCAAATACAAAATGCGAGAGGATGCCGCAAAGAGGCTCGGTCTTGTCGGTGACGGTATTGATACCGCCAAGCCGGGTAACTAATCAAAGAATCAAATAATCTAAAAGGGGCTTCCTCAAATTGTTTTTGAGGTAGCCCCTTTGTTTTATTTAATTAAAATCTCCAAATCCTACCTGAGCGCCGTCATCAAAGGTTGCTGTTACGGTGCCGTTGGAAAGGGTGAGAACATCCTCCTGCGCCATGCATATCTGCTCTGCAAAAGGAGCCACGTAATTCTTTTTGATATAATTCATGGTTCTCCTCCTCTCATTTGATATTTGCGGAGGGGTCGATCATATTGCCGTCTCCGTCAAACACAAGCGTTATGGTTTCAGCACCGTATGCGTGGCGATATCCGTTGTTGTCAAACGTATAGGCAGTAACCGTAACGGTTGCTCCACCCGAAATAGGCTCTCCGTTAACCGTGGGATTGACAACGAGTGTGGCAAAATACTTACAGGTGTAATCAACGCCTGCGGTGTATTGCGTATCGTTTCCGTCCTTATCCTTGCCGTTGATCGAGGTATACACCAAATAGCTGCCAACATCTGCATGCTTGACAACTGTGTCACCTGCGGCATTTGTATAGGAAAGCGTCATCTCAAATCCGTAGCGATCAATGGCTTCAAGATCGGTATCAATACCAAAAACAAGTCTGACTCGTTTATCGTCATCCCCAAGAGCCTCCTGGTAGCCGATAACCCTCAAGGTGTTGATATCGCGTCCTGCGGCACGTTCTTCTGCGTAGGATGCTTCCATTTGGGCTGTTGTTGGAAGAATGGCATTCAGTTGCTTTGTTCCAACGTCAACGGTTCCTTCCGTTGTGTTGTACAAAAGTCCGGGATTAACGGGCTTGGTTCCAGCTTGCGCGACGGTATTATAAACGTAAAGATTATCTACCGTATAGGCGGCTTGATCCACGTTGATACCGCCGTTTTGAATACCCGTATCAACAGATGCACTGTTCGCAACATTCACCGTGTAAGGCGTTGCAGCACCCGAATTTACGATTTTTCCAATCAGACCGCCCACATAGACGGGCTTGGTCTGCGTGTAGGTATCGGCATTGAGGTTGATATCATTGCTCAGATTATAGGAGTTCTGAACAAAGAATTTCGCCGTTGCGATATTCTTGATCTCCCCCACGATTCCGCCGTAAATCACCTCTGTGGTTGCCACGCCGAGCAGCTCGAAGCTGCCCTTATTGATGTTTCCGTCAAAAATTCTGTTACCTGTTCCATATGCATAGGAACCCGAGCCAATGTAGCCTATGATACCGCCGTTCACGTTTTCACCATTCAATCTGCGGTCATAATCCGCATTGGCGAAATCGTTGACGATCTTCCCGTCAAAGACACTGTAATACATATTAAACGAGCCCTGTGCAGAACCGACAATTCCTCCCGCATAGGCATTGTTACCGTTCGCGTAAACGGTTGCGCTGCTATGGCAGTATTTCAGGTTGTATTGCCATGATTCCGTGTTGAAATGTCCCACGATACCGCCGATTCGGTTTTGAGAGAAAACATTGAATTGCTCCGTTTTCCATACACTGGATGACGCCGAAAGCGATCCGTTCTTCTGTCCCGTTCCGATGACCGTGCAGGTATCCGTGCTGACACAGTTCAGGATCACGGTGTTATATGCATGGCCGACGATTGCGCCCGCACGGGATCTGCCTCTGACGGTGATATTGTCCGCAACGACATTTTTAATCGTTGCCTGATATGTAAATCCGAAAATACCCGCACCCCATTTTTGGTTTTGACTCGACGAGGGGCTATCGGTAATAAAGCCGTTGAAAATGCGGTATCCCTGTCCGTCGTATACGCCACCAAACGCAGCCATTTTGGACGTGCTGTCAAAATAGCATCCGATGGGCTGCACGGCGCGTCCGTTCAGGTCGATATCGCCAACCTGCTTGAAATATTTGCCTGCAAAGGGATTGTTTTTGGTGATGCTTGCGTTATACGCGGTCTGATTTGCCATCCATACAAGATTTTCTGCGCAGGTTACAAGATAGGGGTCTGCCTCAGTTCCGCTTCCCTCGGGAATACATACGGATACTCCGTCCCATTTCTCCTCAAGCTTTGCATCCAGGTCTACACTGCGCTGACTCATAGTGTTCAGATATTTTCCCGTAACGGTGGAATAATACTCGGTTTCAACGGTCTTTCCGTCCTTGGAAACGTACAGCAGCGCCACCATTCCAACGCCCGTGACCGCAGCTTTGTCGGGGTTATACCAGTACCGATCCAGCTCCTGGGAGTCGATCAACATTTGGGTCACGGTATTTCCATATATACCCTTGTTTTGCTCGATGACAATATTGCTTGCGTGAATATGTCCGCTCAGAGTCAGCTCAATATTGCTATGGAGGGAAACCAGCTTATTCCAAATACCGTCTCCGTTATTAAAGCCTTTCGCCTCAAGATCGCTGGTTATGTCCCCTGCAAGGCGGTGATCGGTGTGGTCACCCGTTGCGCTCAGATAGTTATGGGTGGTGATGATCACGCGATGATCGGGGTGCGCCTCGATCACCTCTCCCGCCCAAGCAAGAACGCTGTCATGTGCGCCCCAGTCAAGAGTCATAATCAGCCATTTGTCGCCGTCTGCCTCCAGGGTTCTCCAGGCATTGACAACCTCAGCGGTTTCCTCCACACCTGCGGTGTTTGCAAGGGTTCCCTCATAGTAGCCTGCCTCATAGCCGTTCGGATTCTTGAACTGCTGAGCATAAAAGCTATTACCGCCGAAATACTTGATAAAGCCCTGACCCTTGAGGCAGGTGGGAATATCACTCAGCGAAGCATAAACGTCGTGATTGCCTCGAATTTGCGTATAAGGAATCACACCGTTGAGCTGGGAGATCGCCGCATAGGCGGTTGCCCACTCTGCTTTTCCATAGGCGGAGGTTCCCGTCTCAAAGTCGGTGTCGGTGTTGGTGATGTCACCAAGCCCCATGACGAACTGAATATTCTTGGCAGCCTTGTTGTCTACGATCCACTTATAGAGCGGCTCGAGAGCTTCCTGATGCCATTCGGTCATGTACTGAATATCGGGTACTACCGCAAAGGAGTAAGCGCGATCGGAGGTGTCACCGCGAATGGCATTCATCTCTGCCTCGGTCAGCCACATCTTATTGTAATAGAGAGTGTTACCGTTTCCGCTGATATCGGCAATGTCCTTGCCGTGATCGTTCGCATCAATGTCATAGGCGCAGATCAGGTCCTCATTGGTCAGGTCGGGACCGTTTGCGTAGTCTGCTGCAATCTCGCTTGCTGTGCGGACGTCAGCGTACAGGAAAATGTCCTTGAGCTGTCCCTTGTAGTAGTATTGGTTGAATTTATTACCGCTCTGGCGGAAATCCCCTCCCAACATAAAGGGATGATTGATGCAGGTGGGGTCAATGGATGCAAAATTATTGGTGATGGTTTGCTTCAGGACGCCGTTGAGGTAGCAACGAACCTCCTTCTGCGCGTTATCCGAAACGATGGTGACCAGCGTCCAGGTGTCGGCTGGAATCACAGCACTGCCAAACACATAATCATACATCGTCTGGTCGCCCGTATTGTATTTACCATCGCTCGAGCCGTCACCAATTACGAGGCGGGGGCGACCGTTTGTCTGAATCTCAAAATTCAGATATCCGGTGTAGCGGGACAAAGACGGGTAATTTCCGAGGATCGTGTGGCGCTGGCTATGCAAAGCCGCGGGAATGTAGACCCACGCCGAAAAGGTGTGAGGAACATCTCTTAAATTTTGGTCAAGACGGTAATCCTCGTCTGCACCGTAAGAGGTTCCGCTGAAAGAAAGCCCCGCCACCTCGGTGCCGGGTTCCGCATGAAGTGGGATAGCAGCATACGGAAGCAAGATCATGACTGCAAGAAAGATCGCCAGAATTTTTTTCATAATATTCTCCTCCACATAAAAATATTGGGTCCTTTTGCAAGTACGATATAAATATATCATATTTTTCTTGACATTTCTTGCCTTTTATTGTATAATTTATTGCAAGAAATTAGCTTTTTGAAGGAAAAAGAAAAACATGGATGAAAAGAATGTTACCGAGTCGAAAAGCCTCATATCAACCTTCACGTCGCTCATCTACACTGAAGAAAACAAAAAGATCGGTCTTTCACCGATCCATTTTCACAAGGATATGGAGTTTCTTCTCGTGCTTGAGGGAACGGCAGAGGTGATCCTGGAGCAAAAGCGATACGTTCTGCAAAAGGATGAGTCTGTGTTGATACATCCGTTTCAGACACACAGAATACTGCCCGCTCTGGGATGCCGTGTTTGGAGCGCCACCTGCTCCCTCAGATACATCCCCTCCCTGCACAACGTACTTTCGGACCGAGAGGCCAAGGAGCCCGTTTTCAGGCTTTCCAATGAAATACGAAACATGATCGTCAATCGGATATTTCCCGCCTTCGGAAATGAGTTTTCCAATGCTGTTTTCACATTGCAACAGGAATTCCTGATCAAAACCTGCTTCTATGCCATCGGCTGTGACTACGTGGAACGGGTGGAGCTCATTCCTGCCGATATGCAGGACAAGAGCGTCACCGTTGCGGTTGCACAATACCTGTCCAAGCACTTTACAGAGGGAATCACCCTCCGTCAGGTAGCCTCGGAGCTTGGTTACAGCTATCAGCATCTGTCCCGCGCGTTTAACAAGGCAATCGGAATCAGCTTTAAGGAGCTTCTCAATCAATACAGAATCGAATACGCCGTGGAGCTTCTGATCAAGACCGAACGATCCATCACCGATATTGCTTACGCTACGGGATTTCAAAGCATACGCTCCTTTTACAGAATTTGTGAAAAAATGTATGGCAAAACGCCAAAGGCACTTCGGATACACGACTGAAGCAGAAAAAAGCGTTGCATCAAAAAGCAACCCTCTCCCACCGTTCCTTTGTCATGAGCATCACGTGACCTGTGCGCGTTTCATTCATCTGCGCAAGCTCAATCCCCTCGGTGGTGTGGTGATAGACAAAGCCCAGCTTTTCCTGCACGCGACGGCTTTTGACGTTGCCGTCATAGTATCCGCACCAGATGCGCTTCATGCCGAGGTCCTCAAAGGCATGGCGAAGCATCTCGCGCGATGCCTCGGGGATGAGTCCGCGCCCCCAAAAGGGCTTGCCGATCCAATAGCCAAGCTCGTATTCATCGTCAAGCTCAGCAAGATCGGCGCGGTGAAAGCCGATGCTGCCGATGGGCTTGCCGTCCTCTTTCAGACAAACGGCATAGGTTTCGGGCGCGGACAGCACCTCTCGAATAATCTCTCGACTGTTCTCCACGCTCGTGTGCGGTTGCCATCCGGCAGGTGGGCCTATCTCGGGATCGCTCGCGTATTTGTATAAATCCTCTGCATCATCCTCGCACCACGGGCGAAGAACGAGGCGTTTTGTTTGTAAAATCATAACCCTTCTCCATTCAAGAACGCATCCGACTGTTCCCTATTCTTGAAAATAACAACCGTTTTGCCGTCCTTATATTTGTCGATCAATGCGTATATCGCAGGCAGGTTTTTGCTCGGAAATTCCTCGATCTCCCGCTTCAGGCGTGGGTCGAGCTCTGTATCAATCCACGGCATATCGTAGCGTTCTTTGCCAAGACGGGAGATCGCACCGTCAAGGCAGATCTCAACGGGCAGATCAAACAGAAAGACCGTGTCGCACGCCGAAATCCGACGTTCTATCGTTCGGCTATAATTTCCGTCTATGATCCATTCGTCCAGCGCGAGGATTTCGGCAAGCCGCGCGTCATATTCCTCTCGGGAAATGTGCGTGCGGTCGGGCTTGTGCCAGATAGCGTCGAGGTAAAAAAGCGGCAGATTGAGCCTGTCGCGCAGTCGCTCCGCGAAGGTGGTTTTCCCCGAGCCGGGGCAACCGATAACGATTATTTTTTTCATCTTTCATTCATCCCATCCACCGTCTCGCTCGGTCTTGCCGTCATTTCCACCCATGCGGGACGGAAACCGCTTTTGATGGCATTGCGGACGGATTTGATATTGCACCAAGCGGCGCAGTAAAATGGCACTTTTCCGCGGTCCAGAATCTCAATGGCAAGACGGCTCGTGAGCGCTGAGGCAATCCCCTGTCTGCGATACGCGGGAAGCACGTCAATGCCGATCTGCCACATGGTATCGCAGTCGGCTGAGCAGCCCGCGAGACCGATCAGCTTATCCCCATCATACGCGCCAACACCGAGCACGTCAAGAGATTTTCGTTGCTCACACAGCGCGTTCGACCATTCGGGCAGGTAGAGGTCGGCAAAGTCGGATTGCGTCAAGATTCGTAATTCATATTGACAATCAAGCGCGCGCAGAGCGCCCACATCGGGCAAAAAATACTCCGCCATAAAGCAGATCTTCTGCCCTTTTTTCATCAATGCCTCGTTCAGAACGTGCAAATGCGGCGTTTCAAACAGATGCTCCACGGGATATTTGTTTATGTAATTCTCGGCGATCCCGCGAAATTCGGGCGACACCGATGCCACTACGTTGTTGCCGTAGGACACGAGCTGACAGGAAAACGGGAGCTTGAGATACCGCCTTGCGCCATCGTTTTTGTGCGATATGACAACCACGTTCTCGCTTTTTTCAAAATCGTGGGGCGCGGCGCCGAGATCAACGGCGGATTGTTCCATCGCAATTTTCAATATTTCCTGGTTTGTCATATTAATTCTTTTCAAAAACCTGCTCATCAATATCGTCCAATTTTATCTTCAATTTATTTTCAAGTCTTCCTCTCAAACTATTTATAACGTCCAACAGATCACGCACAAATTCATCATATGTCAAGCAGGATTTAGAAAGCCGTTCCGATACGGAGTCATACTGCGAATCATTGAAAAATATCTCCTGCGCTTCTTGCGCATGATCACACAAAACCAATGCAATGGCCTTTGACTTATCTCTTTTAGCAAAGCCCTTATTTACGACCGAAACAAAATCATTTCTGTTTTCCAAGCATTTGAGAAGAACAGTACAATCAGCAATAGCCATATACGCATCGATTCTTTTATCTGCTTCTTTCATCATATACGCAAGCTCGCCCTCAAGGCTCTCACTATTATACAGTATCCCTCCGAGAGTTGGATTCGGATCTTCTTGTCCGTACACTCTTGAATCACCCAAAGTGTAGTCATATGAAATATCTTCATGCGATGACCAAAGGAATTTAACAGCAAGGTCAAAGAAGAAGCCAGACAAAGCTTTGTGAGGAGTTAAAGAGGCGACGATAAAATAGAAACCTTGATCTTTTACAAACAAACTTTTGGGTGATGCTTGCTTAAATCCTTTCGGCTCTAACCAACATTTTATTCGCTGGTTAATATCTTTCATTGTCATAGTTCATCTCTCCTCTCAAGTCAACGGGGCGTAGTCCCCTATAATCTCCATAATATCGTTTTTATAAATATTTCCACCTAAAACGTCGCCATTCGGCAAGAACGACACACATCGCACGTTGCACGGTTCCTCCGCGTACGGATTCCTTCACTTGATCCTTTTGCCGTCCGAGAATGCCTGCCCAACCTTTTCTCCAAAGCTCCAATAGGCATGCGTGACGCCGTCATAAATGATAGGATCGAGCTTTTTTGCATCGATCTTCCCGTTTTCGTCAAGAACGCTCTCGTCGGCACAAACGTTGACGATCTCGCCGATGCAGATGCCATCCTCGTTGAATTTGATGAGGCGGCACTCCACCGTCATGGGTAGCTCCTCGATGATCGGCGCGTTAACGTGCACGCTCGGCGTTGTGTGAAAGCCCGCACGCGCCAGCTTATCGGGGGTGACGTTTGCCGAAACGATGCCAACATAGTCGCAGGGCACGACCGTCTTAGCGGTTGCGAAGCTGACCGTGAATGCCTCTGTGCGGCGGATGTTTTCGGTGGTTTTGTGGTCATCGGCAAGGCAGACCATGACCTGATTGGTGTCGTAAACACCGCCCCAAGCCGCATTCATCGCGTTTGGGGTCCCGTCCTCGCCGTAGGTGCCGATGATCAGTACGGGCATTGGATAGAGCCATGTTTTTGCTCCGAAATTTTTACGCATTGTTGTTCCCTCCCATTGTTTTTTGACGTATGCTCAGTCCCATTATATCAAAATTATGCCGCGCTGTCAACCGCATTCTGACGCATATTGCAGACAAACGCATCATACACTATATGCGAAAAGAATGAAAGGTTGGGGGAAAATCATGAAGCGATCAATTGGACTCTGGCAGCTGCTCGGCTTTTCTGTGACCTCACTTGGAGGCACGATCCTTCATTTTCTCTACGAATGGCTCGGTGAGGCATTGTGGATCGCACCGCTCTCGGGTGTGAACGAATCGACCTGGGAGCACATGAAGCTGCTCTTTTGGCCGATGCTGATCTTTGCGATGGTGCAGAGCTTTTTCTTTCGTGAGCGCGCCGATTTCTGGTGCGTGAAGCTGCGCGGAATTTTGCTTGGTCTTGCCCTGATCCCCGTGATCTTCTATACCTGGGGCGGTGCCATCGCCCCCTCCCCCGATTGGTTCAACATTGCTATTTTCTTCCTTTCCGCCGCCATCGCATATCTCTACGAGACTCGCCTTTACCGCAACGGGCGTCTTCGCTGCACGTCTCCCAAAATCGCAATCGTTCTGCTCGCATTGATCGCTCTCGCTTTCGTGATTTTCACCTTTTTTACCCCCAGCCTCGGCATCTTCCGCGATCCGCTCACGGGGAGATTTGGAATATAAAAACAGGAGACCCGAATGCAATTCGCATTTTGGTCTCCCGTTTTTTGTTTCATTCAACTATCAAAAGCTCCGTACAGCATCACCAGCCCTGCACTCAAAAGCATGCCGCCGATGATATCGGTGATCCAATGCACGCCCGATAGCAGTCTACCGAGCACGGTAAAGACGGTAAATGCCAGCACGGCAAGCACAACCGTGCGCCTGAGCATGCGATTTTTGAGCCGCGCACGAAGCTGCATCGCCGCCGTTGGCATCACACACAGGACAAGCAGCGTGGTGGAGGATGGGTAGGACGCCTCGAGAGCTCCGTTGATGAGCACAGGGCGGTAATTGACGGCTACAACCTCGAAAAGCAGATAGAACGCCATCACAGCAGCGTAAAAAGCACCAAGCACGAGGATACTGCGATCCACCTTCCACAGGCTTCTGCGCACGATCCACTGCGCAAGCCCGAGGACGGCAAAGCCGAGTGCCGTGAGGATCGGCACAAGCCCAAGCCAATCAGTGAGAACGTAGAGCTCCGTCCGCACGCCCACAAGATCACGCACAAGCCCGTTCAGCGTGGAAAGCCCCACGGTTGAGCCGTTCGGTCCAATCGGGGCAAGGTCCGCGAGAGCAACAAGGATTGTCCATCCCGCGAAGGCTGCGAGCAGGCAGAGCGCGAGCACAAGTCTTTTCTGTCTTTTCTGTCTTTTCTTTTTCATCTTCTAATCCTTCCTTTTTCTGTATTCGGGTTTTCCCGATCATAGTTTAGCAAAGGAGGACGAAAAAGGCAAGAAGCGACTCGTCACATGCGCGACACGCTTCGTGTCATCGGTGCAAAATGAGCAAAGCCGCCTTCACGGCAAGCAGAGCAAATGCAAAAATGGCGGCATATGGCTGCAGACTGATCACAAAAAACAGCACCGCGACCGCACCGAGTGTCATCGAGATCGGCGTTTTGCTTTTGGTCCAGGCGGACGCCGTGCATGCCTGCAAAGCAAGCGTGAGAACCCCCATTGTGATCAAGCCGATCACAATCACAAAATACGCAATTTGCCGATAAGCCTCCGTTTTTCCAAGCGAGAGTAGCGAAACGGCTTCAATGCCGCCCTCTCCCCTGCTGGCAAGCAAGGGGAGAAACAGCAAAAGACTAAAGCAAAGGTCAAGGAGCCCAAACGTCAAATCACGCGCGTGCGTTTTCGTCTGCCGTTGCGATTTTTCGGCAAGCGTTAGCACCTCGTCTGAGGAAAGGAGCGCATCAACCGTCACCGAAAAGAAGTTGGCGATTGCCTTGAGTGATTCGATATTCGGGCATCCCCTGCCCGACTCCCATTTGGAGACAGCGGTTCGGGAAACGTAGAGACGCTGTGCCAGCTCCTCCTGCGTGAGTCCCCTCTGTTTTCTCAATTCCTGAAGCTTTTCGTGAAATTCCATATCTGATCCTACCGTTTGTTCATTTTGTCATCTACCTCATTATACCATATCCCCGAAGAAAATTCAACCGTTTGATCGCAAAGCTATTGAAGAATCAAACGCTTTGTGATATAATCATGATACAAGCCTGCTGTCGGATACGTGGCAAGCCATGCT
Organism: uncultured Eubacteriales bacterium; assembly: GCA_905201895.1. Lineage (GTDB taxonomy): Bacteria > Bacillota > Clostridia > Oscillospirales > CAG-272 > UMGS1865. Next base: position 102,882 of record CAJKPX010000002.1, read on the forward strand.
AAAAGGGGGGCGAGACGAATGAATGAGCGCATTGAGGCACGAATTTTGGCACAACAGCCCGCGCTTTACCGAGAGATCAGGATAAAAGCGGTTGACGAGCTCAAGCTCCCCGTCACCGTGGGACAGTCGATGATCGGGTTTGGCAAGCTCCTTGACTTTTATCTGTTCTGGATCAGCGAGCGACGCGGAACACTCTGCTTTCGCGCAAGACGGGAATTCACCAAAGCGCGCACGGATAATTCGATTCGTCTTGACTTTTCCGACGAAAACCGAGACGCAATCCTGCATGCGATCGATACCATCTACAACCGCTATCTGCAGGCAACTGCAAACGGCACGTTTGAGCGCGAGGCACAAAGAATGGCAAAAAACGCACCCACTCACGCAATGGATGCAGACCGTTTGGAGAGGTGCCCCGACGTAATGCTGCTTTGGAATGACGTGACGGTTTCAATGCTTGAGAAGCCTGATCGGGAGCCGAGCGACGTCAAGGCAACCGACGCCTCGCAAATGAAGCTCCAAGGACAGCGGACCGTTGAGTTATTCGATAAAATTTTGCGTATTATGGAAGGCAAGTTCACCCAAAACGTGTCGCGCAAGCTTTCCATTTACCGCGATTACATCGCATCCGACCGCGTGACGCTTGCCGACGTTGCCGCCCGATTCAACCTTTCAAGGGAAGGCGTCCGTCAGATTGCGGAGCGTGTGAACGATCGTCTTTTCAAATATTTCAAAAGGGCTATGCAACTTGAGGACGCCGATCTGAACGCATGCATCGAACAGCTCGCGGCGGTTTTGAAGAATGCAGACTACGACCTTGTGGCGTTGGCGCTCTATGGCATGTCGGAGCTGGGAGTAAGAAAGAAGCGGGCGATTTTCAATCTTCTCTTCGGCACTGCGGTGAGTGAGCAGATAATGCAGAAAATCGAACCGCTGGAGGAAGCGCTGCAACGAAATCACGAGCTTGAACTCGGTTGGGAATTTTACCGCTCCAAAATCTGCTACCCCTCCGACGTACAGGCAGACGTCTCGCGCCCTGTTGCGGTCTATGAAAAAGAACAATCCTTTGAAATGGAAGAACGGTTTTGCAGGAAGCTTCAAAAATTCGAGCCGATGATCGGGATTGTCCGAAACCCCGATATCGTTTATTATTCCACAAGTCAAACCGATCACCGTCCCCATTTTCTTTTACGTCTGCCCGACCAAACAAGCGTTTTGGTCCTCGTTTTGCCAACCGTTAATATGGCATTCAGCTATAACATTCAAAGATGCAATGCATTGCATCGCTTTTGCAGGGAACACGGATACGGCTATCTGATCATGGACAATCGCGGAAATTCGATCTACGATATCAAGGCACGCGAGGTTGACACCGAGCTGGTTGACGCTCTCGACGAGATTTTGGAAACGCAGACGATGATCGTTTGGAGACATATCAAGGCGATCAAGGAATGGCGTGCCGTTTCCAACGAGGATATCGCTGCATACGTTTTGCAGAATCGACTCTCCTTTACCATGGAGCCATTTCTCATCCGCCGCAGAACGAAAATATAAAGAAAAGTTCAAGCCTCAATGCCAAGCCGCCGCCCAATTTTTCTTGCACACAGATTGCAATTGGGCGGTCCTTGTGGTATAATAGGGGCATATCAAACAAAAGGAGATCTGACATGGATACAATTCGCCTCGGCAGAACCAATCTCACCGTCACCAAAAACGGATTCGGCGCACTCCCCGTCCAGCGCGTTGGCATGGAGGAGGCACGTGCAATCCTGCGGCGTGCCTACGAGGGCGGCATCAATTATTTTGACACTGCCCGTTTTTACACCGACAGTGAGGAGAAAATCGGCGCAGCACTCGGCGACGTGCGCGAAAAAATCATCATCTCTACCAAGACGATGGCAACCACCGTGGAGGGCTTTTGGGAGGACCTGAACACCAGTCTTTCACTCCTCGGCACCGATTACGTGGACATCTATCAGTTCCACAACCCCGCCTTCTGCCCCAAGCCCGGCGACGGCACGGGTCTTTACGAAGCAATGCTCGAGGCAAAGGCGCGCGGCATGATCCGCCACATCGGCATGACCAACCACCGCCTCTCGGTGGCGCGCGAGTCGATCCTCTCGGGACTTTACGACACTCTGCAGTTTCCCTTCTCCTATCTCGCAGGCGAGCAGGAGGAGGAGCTTGTGCGTCTTTGCGCCGAGCACGACGTCGGCTTTATCTGCATGAAGGCGCTGGCAGGCGGTCTGATCACGCGCTCCGACGTCGCATACGCCTACCTTGCACAGTATCCCGTGGCACCGATCTGGGGAATTCAACGCATGAGTGAGCTCGAGGAGTTTCTCTCCTATCAGGACGAGCCTCCCATGCTCACGCCCGAGCGGCTTGCCTACATCGAAGCCGAGCGCCGCGAGCTGGCGGGCGACTTCTGCCGCGGCTGCGGCTACTGCATGCCCTGCCCCGTTGGCATTGAGATCAACAATTGCGCGCGCATGTCTCTGCTCCTGCGCCGTTCCCCCGCTCACCTGCAGCTCACCCCTGCGGTGCAGGCAAAAATGAAGAAGATCGAGGACTGCATCAACTGCGGTCGCTGCAAGTCCAAATGCCCCTACGGGCTCGACACCCCCGCGCTTTTGCGCAAGAACTACGAGGACTACAAAACCTTTTTGAACTGAAATGCACGAGGTCGGGGCGGTACCGACCCACAAAAAGCAAGAGAGGAGGCAGGTGCATGAAAAAGAAGCTGACCATTGGAATTCTGGCGCACGTTGACGCAGGAAAAACCACGCTCTCCGAAGCCCTGCTCTATCTCTCGGGCAGAATCCGCACACTCGGGCGCGTAGACCACAAAAACACCTATCTCGACACCAACGCCATGGAGCGCGAGCGCGGAATCACGATTTTTTCCAAGCAGGCGCGTTTTTCAACCGAGCACTGCGACTTCATCCTGCTCGACACGCCCGGGCACGTGGATTTTTCGGCAGAGACCGAGCGCACGCTGGCGCTCCTTGACTATGCCATCCTTTTGGTGAGCGCGGCGGACGGTGTGCAGAATCACACGCGCACGCTCTGGCAGCTGCTGGAGTTCTACAACATTCCCACCTTTGTGTTCGTCAACAAGACAGACCTTGCGATCCATCGTCAGGAGGAGCTTGCCGCGTCGATCGCGGAAACGCTTTCGCCGCGTATCGTCCCCTTCTACGAGGCGGACACCCAAGCCGAGCGCGACGAACGCTTGGCACTCCTTTGCGAGGAATTTCTCAACTCGGTGCTCGCGGGAGAACCGATCGGGGCGGATGCAGTTGCCGAGCTGATCGGCAGGCGTCGCCTTTTTCCCTGCCTGTTTGGGTCGGCTCTGCGCACGGTGGGGATCGAATTTCTGCTTGAAACAGTCGACCGACTCACGCGAGCACCGATCTACCCCGAGGACGAATTCGGGGCACGGGTTTACAAGATTGCACGCCACGGCTCGACGCGCTTGACCTACCTCAAAATCACGGGCGGCAGACTCTCTGCACGCGACGAGCTGCGCTATCTCTCGCCCGACGGCAAGCCGATGCGCGAGAAGGTGGCACAGATCAGACTTTATTCGGGCGAAAAATTCGAGCAGGTCGACACGGTTGAAGCAGGTGAGATCTGCGCCGCGATCGGTCTCTCGGCAACCTATGCGGGTCAGGGTCTTGGGCTCGAGAGCGACACCTGCCGCCCAATTCTGGAGCCTGTGCTCTCCTATCGCATCGTCCTGCCCCCCGCATGCGACCCACGCGTATTCTTCCCCAAGCTCAAGGAGCTCGAGGAGGAGGACCCCTCCCTGCATCTGCTTTGGAATGCGGAGCTCTCTCAAATTGAGGCACGTCTGATGGGCGAGATGCAGATCGACCTGCTCCGCCACACGGTGCGCGAGCGCTTTGGGGTCGATTGCCAGCTCGATACGGGTAAAATTCTATACCAGGAAAAAATTGCATCCCGTGCAATCGGAATCGGGCATTTTGAACCGCTCCGCCACTATGCCGAGGTGCAGCTGCTCCTCGAACCGCAGCCAAAGGGAACGGGATTGATCTTTGACACCAAGCTCTCCGAGAACGAGCTGGACCGAAATTGGCAGCGGCTGATCCTCTCGCATCTCTATGAGAAGGCACACAGAGGCACGCTGATCGGAGCAGCTCTGACAGATACTAAAATCACGCTCGTTGCGGGACGTGCACACCTCAAGCACACCGAGGGCGGCGATTTCCGCGAGGCAACCCTGCGTGCCGTCCGCCACGGACTCATGACGGCGGGCTGCGTTCTGCTTGAGCCCTACTACCGCTTCCGCATGGAGCTCCCCGCCGCATCGGTGGGACGTGCAATGAGCGATCTGCAAAACGGCTCTGCCACCTTTGAGATTGAATCGAGCACCGAGGAGCGCGCCGTGATCACGGGCAGAGCCCCTGTTGCCACCCTGCACGGCTACTCGCGCGAACTGCTCTCCTACACGCGCGGCGAGGGTCGCATCTTTTGCACCTCCGATGGCTACGAGCCCTGCCACAACAGCGAGGAGGTGATCGCCTCGGCGGGATACGATCCCGAGGCTGATACCGAAAACACGCCGCATTCGGTCTTTTGCGAACACGGTGCGGGCTTTGTGGTCCCCTGGAGCGAGGTGGACGCCTATAAGCACCTCGATGCCTCGGCATATCTGCGGGGTGCCGACGAGCCGCTCCTGCCGCGCGCATCGGGGCTCGGACGCAAATACAGCCTCTCCGAGGAGGAGCTGGAGGCGATCATGCTCCGTGAGTTTGGTCCGATCAAGCGCCGCCGATACAGCGAGCCGCGGGTGCACGCCGCCGACAAGAAACAGAAAAAGGCACACCGTCCCCCCGAAAAGCCGCACCGACGCATGGTGATTATCGACGGCTACAACGTTATCTATGCGTGGGACAATCTGCGCGAGCTTGCCGACTTCAGTTTGGAGAAGGCACGCGAAACACTCATGGATCTCTTGAGCAATTACGTGGCATATACCAAATGCGAGGTTGTGTTGGTCTTTGACGCCTACCGCGTGAAGGAAGGCGTGGGCTCGGATTTCGTGCATGACAATTACCGCGTGGTCTACACGAGGGAGGATCAGACCGCCGACGCCTATATTGAGAAGCTGATGTTTGAGCTCGGTCCCGACTATGACGTGCGCGTGGTGACGGGCGATCGCTTGGTGCAATTCTCGGCGGTCCATGCAGGCATTCTGCGCGTCACGGCGGCGGAATTTCTCGCCGAGGTCACACTTGTTGGCAACGAAATCGCAGAGTTTATCCGCAAGCTGGCGGAACAGAAAATATAAAAGCACCCGAATGCAGTTCGGTTCGTTTCCAAGCTGCAAATGGGTGCTTTTTGTATTCTGCTTTGGGTCAAAGAGTCGCTTGTTGCACCGCGACGCCCTTACCACACAAACGGGATCAAGCGGTATTTCACCTTTTTTCGGTATGCGGCGTAGCCCTCCAGTCCCTCGGTTAGCACGCGCTCCTCGTCAAGGATGCGCACCACGATCAGGATGGGATAGAGCGCCATCGCGCAGAGTCCCCAAAAGGAGCCGAGGATGAGCGGAATGGGCAGAAACATCAGAAGCGTTGCAAGGTACATCGGGTGGCGCACCGCGCCATAGAGCCCCGTGTCGATCACGCGCTGCCCCTTTTGCACCTCCACCGTGCGCGAAAGATAGGCGTTCTCGCGCATGACCTCGGCGTAGATGCCGTAACCGAGCAGAAAAAGCGCCGAGCAGAGAATCACGCACCATGTCGGCACATGCGACCACCCGAAGCGATAGTCGAGCGCCGAGAGCACAAAGGTGAGCGGAAAAAGCAGACCCGAGAGTGCGAGCACACCCTTTTGCGCCTTTTCCTTCTCGCGTCCGTCAAGCCGCTTTGCAAGCAGCTCGGGAGCACGGAAGATCATCACGATCCCCATGACGAGCATCGGAACGAACAAAAGCACGAGAAAAAGCCACCCGTTGGGGTAATTCCAGGTCCACGCCGGTAAAAACAGGAGTGCCCCGAGCGCAGCAAGTCCCACCGAAAATTTCAAAAATGCATTGCATGCAAGCTTCATGAGTCTCCCCCCTAAAAGGTTAATTTTGCTGTACGGATCAAGAGCTTGGCATCATTCGAGCTCGATGCCAACGGGGCAATGGTCGCTCCCCATCACGTCGGTCAGGATAAAGGAATCCTTCACGCGCGGCAAAAGTCGCTCGGAGACCACGAAATAGTCGATGCGCCACCCCGCGTTCTTCTCACGCGCATGGAACATATAGCTCCACCAAGAATACTCCACGCGATCGGGATATAGGCGGCGGTAGGTGTCGGCAAAGCCCGCATTGAGCAGCTCACCGAACTTGGCACGCTCCTCGTCGGAAAAGCCTGCGTTGCCGCGGTTGGACTTGGGATTTTTGAGGTCGATCTCCTCATGCGCCACGTTGAGGTCTCCGCAATAGATCACGGGCTTCTCTGCGTCGAGCGCGGTGATATAGGCGCGGAGCGCATCCTCCCACGCCATGCGGTAGTCAAGGCGCGCAAGCTCGCGCTGCGCGTTCGGCGTGTAGACGCAGAGCAAATAAAAATCGGGATATTCGAGTGTGATCGCACGCCCCTCACCGTCATGCGCGGGGTCACCGATGCCGTAGCGCACCGAGATCGGCTCGTGCCTGGTAAAGATCGCCGTTCCCGAATAACCCTTTCGTTCGGCGCTGCTCCAATACTGATAGTATCCCGCGGGCGCAAAATCCGCCTGCCCTTCCATCATTTTGGTTTCCTGAATGCACACAAAATCGGCATTCTGCGCAGCAAAAAAATCGGCAAAGCCCTTGCCGAGGCAGGCGCGAAAGCCGTTGACGTTCCATGAAATCAGCTTCAAATCTCCCACTCCTCTCCGCGATCATGTGCGATATACTTTATTATACCACGTTTTTTTGGGGTTTTCAAGATTTTTTTGTCAACGAGACGTTTTTTCTGTCAATTTTCGTGTTGACAAGGTAGGTTTGTTATGATATAATATTAGATATTTTATTATAATGTATACGAAAATCAGGAGACAGTTGCATGGTACTCGATTATATCGTTCTACTCCTCTACGCGGTCGCAATGATCGCGGTGGCGGTTGCTACGAAAAAACGCTCGGGCTCGGTAAGCGACTTTTTGCTTGCGGGCAAGCGAGGACTCAACGGCTGGATGACGGCATTCGCTTACGGAACGACCTATTTTTCTGCCGTGATCTTCATCGGATATGCGGGGCAGTTCGGCCGCTCGTTCGGTTTGGCGTCAGTTTGGATCGGAATTGGAAACGCCGTCATCGGCACGCTCATTGCATGGCTCGTGCTCGCAAAGAGAACTAAGAACATGACGCGCCGCCTGGACGCGAAAACCATGCCCGAGTTTTTTGAAAAACGCTTCGGGAGCACACACCTCAAGCTCTTTTCCGCCGTGATCATCTTCGTTTTTCTCATTCCTTACTCTGCCTCGGTTTACAACGGCTTGAGCAGTCTGTTTGAGATCGTGTTCGGAATCGAGGGCTGGATCGTGATGATTGCGCTCGCCGCGCTCACCGCGCTCTATCTCTTCTTCGGCGGTTATTTTGCAACCGCGCTCTCGGATTTTATCCAGGGCATCCTGATGATCGTTGGCGTGGTCTGCATGGTCCTCTGCTTCATGAACACCAAGCAGGTCAATTGGGACATTTCCGAGCTTGTGGAGAACCCCAATCTCACCTGGTTTACGTTTGACTCCGATCACACGGGGCTCTACGGCAGCACCGCATCACTCATTTCGCTGATTCTGCTCACCTCGCTCGGCGTGTGGGCACTTCCGCAAACCATTCACAAATACTATGCCATCCGCGATAAAAAGGCGATCACGCAGGGCGTTGTGGTGAGCACGGCATTTGCACTCGTCATTGGATTTATCGCCTACTTCACGGGAGCGCTTAGCCACTTCTTCCCCGAGGTTGCGGGCACGCCGGACGCACAGGTGATCCCCGTGATGCTCTCGGTTGCGATCCCCTCGGGTCTGATCGGAGTAATCGCCGTTCTCATCCTCTCGGCAAGCATGTCCACCCTCTCGTCGGTTTCGCTTGCAAGCGCCTCGGTGATTGCCATCGACATCTACAAGGGAGCGATCAACAAAAAAGCAGAGGACAAGCGCGTGAATACCGTGATGCGTTTGCTCTGTCTGCTCTTCGTTGTGATCTCGGTAGTGCTCGCAGTGCTCAATGAGCACCTCCACATTGCCGCCATCGCCTACATGATGGGCATCAGCTGGGGTACACTCGCGGGCTGCTTTATGGGTCCGTACGTGCTCGGTCTGCTTTGGAAGCGCGTAACCGTTCCTGCGGTGTGGGCATCCTGCATCTCCTCCCTCGTTCTCACGGTTTCGCTGATTTTTGTATTCGGCTACGACAAGAACGGTTGGAGCTGCAATTTTACCACCGCGCTCAAGGACGGCGTTGCAACGTCCCCCATGATCGGCGTGATCTGCATGATATTTTCGCTGATCGTCACGGTGTTGGTCAGCCTCATGACCAAAAAGCCCAACGATGAAATTCTCTACTCAGCCTTCGATAAGCCACTCGAAGACGAAATCAAATAAAGAAAGGTTCTCTCTCATGATTTGGTCTAAGGAAGAAACGTTACCAAGAAAAGAAATCGAGGCGCTGCAGCTTGCGCGCCTGCAGGAAACGGTTGCACGCGTGTATGACCGCGTGCCCGCCTACCGCAAAAAAATGGATGACGCGGGTGTGAAGCCCGAGGACATCCAAACGCTCGCCGATCTTGCAAGGCTCCCGTTCGTGACCAAGCAGGATATGCGCGACAACTATCCCTTTGGTCTCTTTGCGGTCGACCGCGACAAGCTCGTGCGCATCCACGCGTCGAGCGGGACAACCGGAAAGCCTACCGTGGTCGGCTACACCGAGGAGGATCTGAAAACCTGGACCGACTGCGTTTCGCGTATTGCCTGCATGGGTGGTGCAAGCTCGCATGACGTGGCACAGATCTGCTTTGGCTACGGCATGTTTACGGGCGCGCTCGGACTCCACTACGGACTTGAGAAGATCGGTGCCACCATCGTTCCCTCCTCCACGGGCAACTCGCAAAAGCAGATCATGTATATGCAGGATTTTGAAACCTCATTGCTGGTTGCGACACCCTCCTACGCACTGCGTCTTGCCGAGGTTGCACGAGAAATGGGCGTGGATCCCGTTCATGACCTGAAGGTGAAGATTGCACTTGTGGGAAGTGAGCTGCTCACCGATGCTATGCGTGAGGAAATGCACAAATATTGGGGTCCCGATATTCTGATTACATCCAACTACGGCATGAGCGAGCTCATGGGTCCCGGCGTTTCGGGTGAATGCCTGGAGCACTGCGGCATGCATATCAACGAGGATTACTTCATCCCCGAGATCATTGATCCCAAAACGGGCGAGATCCTGCCTGCGGGCGAGCAGGGTGAGCTCGTGATCACCTGCATCAAAAAGGAGGGGCTGCCCCTCATCCGCTACCGCACGAAGGATATCACCCGCCTGTTCTACGAGCCCTGTAAATGCGGTCGCACCTTCTGCCGCATGGAAAATCTTTCGGGACGAAGCGACGATATGCTCAAAATTCGCGGCGTAAACGTGTTCCCGAGTCAGATCGAGGAGGTGATCCTCTCGATCCCCGAGCTCGGACCGCACTATGAGATCATCCTCGAGCGCGAGGGCTACCTCGACAAGCTCACGGTGAAGGTCGAGCTCGCGCAGAGCACCGACTCCTTTAAGAAGCTCGAGCAGATTTCCTCCGACGTGCGCTCCCGCCTGAGAACCATTCTCGGTCTGGACGCCAAGGTGATGCTCGAATCGCCCAATACCCTGCAGCGCTTTGAGGGTAAGGCAAAGCGCGTAAAAGATTTCAGATTCAAGGAGTGATAGACATGGCAAAGAAAACGATTATGCTCGGTAACGAGGCAATTGCGAGAGGCGCATGGGAGGCAGGCGTTACCGTCTCCAGCGCATACCCCGGAACCCCCAGCACCGAGATCAGCGAATATCTGGCAAAATACGATGAGGTTTACACCGAGTGGGCACCCAACGAAAAGGTTGCCGCAGAGGTGGCGATCGGTGCTTCAATCGCGGGCGCAAGAAGTATGGCTTGCATGAAGCACGTTGGACTCAACGTGGCAAGCGATCCGCTCTACACCTTTGCCTACACCGGCGTGACCGGAGGCTCGGTGCTGGTGGTTGCAGACGACCCCGGTCTGGCAAGCTCGCAAAACGAGCAGGACACGCGCATGATCGCGCGTGCCGCACACGTTCCGGTGCTTGAGCCCTCCGATAGCTCCGAGGCAAAGGAGTTCATGAAATATGCATACGAGCTCAGCGAACAATACGACACCCCCGTGATCCTGCGCACCACCACCAAGCTTGCGCATTCGCAGAGCACGGTGGAGCTTTGCGACCGCGTAGAGGTGGCACGTAAGGAATATGCACGCAACGTATCCAAATACGTGATGATGCCCGCATCTGCAATCGGCAGACACATTGCCGTGGAGGCGCGTGAGGAAAAGATGGCAAAGGATAGCGCCACCTTCCCCGTCAACCGCATTGAGCTCCGCGACAAAAAGCTCGGATTTATCACCTGCGGCATCGCGTATCAGTACGTCAGAGAGGCTTGCCCCGATGCAAGCGTGCTCAAGCTCGGTTTGGTTAACCCGATCTCCAAGGAATTGATCGCCGATTTTATAGCACAGGTGGAAACGGTTTACGTGTTCGAGGAGCTCGAGCCCGTGATCGAGGAGCAGGTCCGTGCGTGGGGCTTTGACGTGCGCGGCAAGGAGTGCTTCACCCGTCAGGGCGAATACAGCGCAAATATGCTCCGTCGCGTAATCTACGGCAAGGAAGATGCCGCATTCCAAAAGCAGGATGCTCCCAACCGTCCCCCCATCCTCTGCCCCGGATGCCCGCACAGAAGCGTGTTCTCGGTGCTCAAAAAACTCGGCATTCACGCCAGCGGCGACATCGGATGCTACACTCTCGGTGCAGTTGCGCCTCTGGGTGTAATTGACACCACGATCTGCATGGGCGCCAGCATTTCGGGTCTGCACGGTATGGAAAAGGCAGGCGGTAAGGACTTTATCAAAAATTGGGTTGCCGTGATCGGTGACTCGACCTTCCTGCACACGGGTATCAACTCGCTGATCAACATGGTCTACAACAAGGCAACCGGCACCGTGATGATCCTGGACAACCGCACCACGGGTATGACGGGTCATCAGGACCACGCCGCAACCGGCAAGACGCTCAAGGGCGAGGAAACCAACGCGATTAACTTCGTGGAGCTCTGCCACGCGGTGGGCGTGAAGAACGTGATCGAGGTCAATGCGTTTGACGTGCGTGAGCTTGAGCGCGTAGTGCGCGAGAGTGTTGCAAGCGACACGCTCACCGTGATCATCACAAAATCGCCCTGCGTACTGCTCAAGGGACAGAAATTCCCCAACCGTTGCGTGGCAAATCCCGATGCCTGCCGTGCCTGCGGCGCGTGCCTCAAGATCGGTTGTCCCGCCATCACCAAGGGCACCGACGGCAAGATCAAAATCGACGAGACCATGTGCAACGGCTGCGGTCTTTGCAAAAATTACTGCAAGTTCAACGCAATAGAAACGGTGGTGAAATAAAATGACAAAAAATATTATGATCGTGGGTGTTGGCGGTCAGGGTACCCTGCTGACCAGCCGCATCATCGGAAAAACCGCTCTGGAGCAGGGACTTGACGTTAAAATCTCCGAGGTGCACGGCATGGCACAGCGCGGCGGAAGCGTGGTAACCTTTGTGCGCTTCGGCGAATCGGTTGCAGAGCCGGTTGTGGAGGAGGGTCAGGCAGACGTAATCATCGCGTTTGAGCGACTCGAGGCACTTCGTTATTCGCATTTTCTCAAGCCCGATGGCGTGCTTGTGGTCAACGATTGCCGCATCGACCCTATGACCGTTGTGATCGGTGCACGTGAATACCCCGAGGGAATTCTGGAGACATTGCGTCAGCAGCATGCGGTCTACGCAATTGACGGCATGTCGGTTGCAAAGGAGCTCGGGAACAGCAAGGTTCTCAACTCGGTCGTGCTCGGCTACGCCGCGCAATTTATCGGGTTTGACAGAGAGACTTGGCTGGAGGTTGTGGGCAGCACGGTACCTCCGAAGACCGTGGAGCTCAACCGTGCGGCGTTCCTGCGCGGCGCAGAGGCACATCAATCGGTCTAATCAAAAATCATATAATTCTACACAATAACGAGGCAAAAACCATGATTTGGAATGAAACAAAGGAATGCATGAGTCGGGATCAAATGACCGTTCTGCAGAGCGCGCGGCTTGTGAAGCTGGTGGATTACGTCTACCACAACGTCGAGTTCTACCGCAAGAAAATGCAGGCGATCGGCATGATGCCCGGAGATGTTCAGAGTATTGAGGACATCACCAAGCTTCCCTTCACCACGAAAGATGATCTGCGCGACAACTATCCCTTCGGACTTTTTGCCGTTCCCAATTCCGAGATCGTGCGCATTCATGCATCGAGCGGAACAACCGGCAAGGCAACGGTTGTCGGATACACGCGCCGCGACCTGGAGATCTGGTCGGAATGCGTGGCGAGATGTTTGACGATGGCAAACGTTGGCAAGGATGATATCATTCAGGTTGCCTACGGCTACGGGCTGTTCACCGGCGGTCTGGGAGCACACGGCGGCGCGGAGAAGATCGGCGCAACCGTGGTTCCCATGAGCACGGGCAACACCAAAAAGCTGACCACCATGATGGTCGATTTCGGTGCAACGGCGATCGCCTGCACCCCCTCCTATCTGCTTCACATTTCCGAGGCGCTGGAAAACGAGGGTCTGCTCGATCGGATCAAGCTGCGCTCTGCCGTTTGCGGTGCCGAGCCCTGGACCGAAAAAATGCGCAACGAGATCGAATCCAAGCTGGGTATCAAGGCATACGATATTTACGGTTTGACCGAAATCATGGGCCCGGGAGTGGCGTTTGAATGCGAGGCACAGACGGGCATGCATGTGAACGAAGACCATTTTATCATTGAAATTCTGAATCCGGCTACCGGTGAACCCGTGAAGGACGGAGAAAAGGGAGAGATCGTCTTTTCCTGCATTACCAAAGAGGCCTTTCCGCTGTTGCGCTTCCGCACCAAGGATATCGGAACCATTACTCACGAAAAGTGCTCTTGCGGCAGAACCTTTGTAAGAATGTCCAAGCCTATGGGCAGAACCGACGATATGTTGATCATTCGGGGCGTCAATGTGTTCCCCTCTCAGATCGAGACGGTGCTGTTGCAGATGGATCAGTCGCCCAACTATCGGATTCTGGTGGATCGGAAGGGCGCTTTGGACACCCTGGAAGTGCAGGTTGAACTGAGCGAAGAGAAATTTTCTGATACGGTTTCGGAAATCACCAAAGTGGAAAAGGATATCAGCGAGAAGCTCAAGTCGCTTTTGGGCATTGCCGCCAAGGTCACTCTGGTGGCTCCCGGCACCATCGAACGCTCGGAAGGCAAGGCAAAGCGTGTAGTGGATCGGCGTACACTGGTGGATTAGGAAAGGAGCAGAGAAATGTTTGTAAAGCAGCTTTCGGTTTTTGTGGAGAACAAGCAGGGAGCCCTTTCGGATGTGGTGGCATTGCTGTCGGAAAACGGCATCAATATGCGGGCAATTTCCATTGCGGATACCCAGGATTTCGGTGTGTTGCGGATGATTGTCCAGGATTGCGAGAAGGCCAAAGCGGTTCTGAAAGCAGAAAAGGTGATCGTAGCGGTAAATGAGGTTGTGGCCGGGGAACTGGCCGATAAACCCGGAGCCTTGTCGGAGGTGCTGAAGGTGCTGTCTGTTAGCGGCGTGAATGTGGAGTATATGTACGCCTTTGTCAATCCGGTAAAGCAGAGCAGTGCCTGCGTGGTTCTTCGGGCTACAGACAACGAAAAGGCAGCCGGATTGCTGAAAGAAAGGAACATTCCTTTGATTTCTCAAGAGGAATTGGACGCAATTTGAAGACTTTTTCCCGACGGGTTTGGTGTTTGCGCGAATCCG